>CALELC010000347.1 GCA_937904535.1 uncultured Planctomycetaceae bacterium | reverse complement strand
CCAATCACGGGCTTAGGAGCATCCGGCGCAATGGAAAAGCTGCCCGGAATCGAAGCCGGTGCCGGGCGATGAAACTTTCTTCGCCGCCGACGTTTGTGGCGGCGAAGGATGATGTCATCGGCAACCGGTGCCGCGCTGGGATCCGCCTGGTCGGTCATCGCCTGTCCGTCGGTTGTGAATCCCAGGTCAGCTCATAGGGCCGATGCCGCCAACTAGCCGACGCGCTGCAGCACGACGTCGAGCGTCTTGCGAAGCGCCGCTCCGCTGGCCCGCAGCCCCTGGATTTCTTTCGGCCAATAGTCGATCTGCAACTGCTCCAGCACGCCTTGGCGCCCGACTAATGTCGGTACCGACAGGGCGACATCGCGAATGCCGTAGCAACCATTTTGTACCGTACTGACCGGCAACAAGCAGCGGCGATCCAAGGCGATCGCTTCGATCACGTCGCGAATGGCGATCCCGACCGCGAAGCCAGCCCCGCCCTTGCGCTTGATCACTTCAGCGCCGCTCCCCTTGGTCCGCGTGAATAGTTCGCCGGCCAAAGCGGTGTTCCAGCCCGGATATTTGTCCAGCGGCACACCGGCAATCGTGGCACTGCTCCAGATCGGCACCATCGAGTCACCGTGCTCGCCGAGAATCAAGGCGTTGACCTGCGTCGGTGGAGCATTGAGTTGAGCGGCGATCAAGCTGCGAAAGCGGATTGTGTCGAGCTGCGTTCCCAAGCCGATGACTTGCCGCTGCGGCAAACCGAGTTTCATCGCCGCGACATAAGTCAAAATGTCGACCGGATTGGACACTACCAGCACGATCGCGGATGATTTGGGACCGGCAGCTTTGACGTCGCCGAGGATCTGCATGAACAGATCAGTGTTGCGGTTGATCAGATCCAAACGCGATTCGTCGGGCTTACGGCGAAGTCCGGCGGTGATGCAGATGAAATCGCTGTCGGCGATGTGCTCATAACCGCCACCGACGATCTTCTGGTCCGCGATGCTTGGGCCGCCGTGCTGCAGGTCCAGCGCATGACCGACCGCAGCTTCCTGGTTGACGTCGAGCATCGCGATCTCACGGACCACGCCACCACATTGCAAGGCGAAGCCGGCGCATGATCCCACCAGCCCACCGCCGCCGATGATCGAAACCTTCATGGAATAATTCTTGTTGTTATTGGGGGAATAAGTGCTGTGGTCAGCGAAGCTGAAAGAGTAGAACAATTGTCCCCAATTGTTCCTTACATCGACCCGTGCAGCGTGAAGAACAATTGAGACAATTGTCCGACTCTTTGAATCACTGATGATTCAAAGATGAGAAAACTGCAACAGTTGAGCTTAGCCCTTGGCTGCCATCTGCCGCAGGACTTCATCGGTGATCAGCTTGACCAGTTGCTCTTCGGCCAAGCCGCTCAGGGCGGCGGAGCCGTTGCTTGCGGCTTGTCCATTGCTGGGGCGAATCGCCGGAGCGTCGCTGGGTGCCGCGCTGCCGTTGGAACTGGCGGCCGGTGAACTTTTGATCGGCGGAGGAGCGGGGAAGGCGCGGCGTTCGACACCGGCATCCGCCCACGAATCGCGGAAGATATCGTTCGCGCAGATATCGCAATTCTTGAACTCTTCGGTGTTACGCGGATCCTTATAACCCCACTTGTCCTTCAGATCGAGCAGTTCACGCGACTTGCCTTCGGACAAGTAAGCCACATGCCCGAGCTGGCGAGCGAGCATCAACATCCGGCAGTAGGAGTCGAGGATCTCCGTCCACCAGTACGCCTGCTCAACGGTTTCGCCATAGCTGACGGTGCCGTGATTGGCGAGGATCATCACGTTGGTCTTTTTGACAAACGGAATGATCGTATCGGCGAAGGCCTGTCCACCCGGAGTCTCATACTTAGTGATCGGCACATCGCCCAAGAACACCTCGACTTCCGGCAGGATGCACTGCGGGATCGGCTCACGAGCGATCGCGAACGCGGTGGCATGTGGTGGGTGGCAGTGCACGACGCTGCGAATGTCTTCGCGCTGGCGGTAAATCTCCAGGTGCAGCAGCGCTTCGCTGGACCGCTTCTTGCGCCCCGAAATCTGCTTGCCGTTCATATCGACGAGCGAAATATCGTCCGGCTTCAGAAAACCCTTGCAGTGCAAGGTCGGCGTGCACAACACCTCATTCTCGCCGACGCGCACCGTGATGTTGCCGTCGTTGGCGGCAGCAAATTGACGGTTGTAGATGCGACGGCCGATGTCGCACATGTCCTGTTTGATCTGATGGAGATTTTGCATGGTTATGATGAAATGAGGAGCCTATCCGAAAAGGGGTCTGACCCTTTGGAGGCGAATCGTTTTCATAGCGTTATTGGCCTCGCCGGAGAGGGTCAGACCCCTTTTCGGATAGGCGCTTAGTCGAGTTGAACGTGATCCAAAATGGCGACGATCGCGGCGTCGAGCGGTTTGATTTCGGGGGCAAATGGCTGAGCGGCCTCAGGCCCTTCCGCGACCGCCACCAAGTCGCCTGGAACGCTGCCGCATAAGTCCCAGGCGATCACCGTTTCGCCGCCGAGCGGCTGTTTCTCTAAGTCTTCGATCCGGTTGAGCAGTTCAATGCACCGCAGTCGGGATCCGGTCATCGTTTCGTGGCAGCGTGACAACGTCACGGTGCCGACAGTGCGGGCCATGATCATCGCTGCGCCTCCATGGGCGATCCGTCGGGTTTCACGCGCGTCAACCGCAGGCCTTTGGCTTTGGCTTCATCGCGTGCCAGCGGCGTGACCACCGCGCGGGCCGGAATCAGCACTTCACTGGTCCCCGCGGGCACCGACTCGAGCGTCGCCGCGGTGATCAGTTTGTCCTGGAGCGGATGCGGTGGCCGGACGACCGGCGCGGTGGACCGGTTGCTGCCTGCGAGCTGATGGGCGCCCCCTTGCTGGGCTTCCATCGCTAACAGCCGGCGAATTACCTCGCGGACAATCCGCTCGGTGAATTCATCGGGATTCCAGTCCGCCGGAAACGAACTCATCGGGTCGCTATCGCTTAAGGGAATGAACGGGTAGATCGAGATTCCCTAGCACGCTCCAGCGGGCTGGGGTATTCGGGTCGCCGACCAATTCGCGGACTCGCAACGAGTCGCTGGTGATCATCACCAGGTCGCCGGGTTGCGAGCCGAGCGTATCGATCGCAATCAGTGGTGGTCCGTCGGCCGATCCGTTGGCGAGTGTCGGCTGCACGATCACCAGTCGCCGACCGTCCAAGCTGCGGTGCTTGGTCGAGGCGCGGGTCGTTCCGAGAATCTTCGCGGTCTGCACGGATCGGTGACACTTCAAACGGGGACAAACAACTTGTTGACAGCAGCCGGCGGCTTATAGGCCGGAGGCTCCGCCGACGACGTTCAAATCGTCGACCATGCTGCAGCGGCGTTCGCGGGTGAAGGTGTAGGGCGTCGTTACGCCTTCGCCCGTCGGACCAGCAATCGAGAACGACAGGTAGCCTTCGCCGCCGAGGCCGAGGGCGGCCATGCACGGGCCGTTCTTGACGAACAGCGTGACGTCCATGATCCGACCCATCTTGGTCATGTTGCGCACATCGCGGCTGTGGATGATCGCCGTGTGGCGGAAGCCGTGCTCGGAACGCTTGGCCATCGCGATCGCGTGATCGACATCGCGAGCGCGGACGAATGGCAGGAACGGCATCATCTGTTCGACCGACACGAACGGATGCTCTTCGGCGGTTTCACCGAACAACAGTTCGCAGCCATCTGGAATCTGCACGCCAGCAGCCGCAGCCAACACCGCAGCGTCGCGGCCGATGTAGTCCTTGCAAGCCGCGTCGTGTTTGTCGTCGCCGACCTGCACGATCGCCTTGGAGGTCAGCGCGGCGATTTGCGAGGCGTTCAACTGGAAGGCACCGGCCCGGCGCATCGCGTCGAGCATCGCATCGAATACGCTGTTGACCACGAAGACTTGCTTTTCAGCGATGCACAGCACGTTGTTGTCGTACGATGCACCCTGAATGATGCAGCGGGCGGCTTTGTCCAAGTCCGCCGTTTCATCGACCACCACCGGCGGATTGCCAGGGCCGGCGACGATGGCCCGCTTGCCGCTGTTGAGTGCCGCCCGAGCGACTGCGGGGCCGCCGGTGACGCAGATCAACGCCACGTCGCGGTGCTTGAACAGTGTGTCGGCGCTTTCGAGCGTCGGTTCGGCGATCAAGCAGATCAGGTTGTCGATCCCGAGTTCCGCGTGGATCGCTTGGTTGAAGCGTTTGACCCCTTCGGCAGCGACCCGTTTACCCGAGGGATGCGGGTTGACGACGACGGTGTTGCCGCCAGCGATCATGCTGACCGCGTTGCCGGTGATCGTCGGCAAGCTGTGGGTGACCGGCGTGATCGCCGCGATCACACCAAACGGAGCTCGCTCGATCAAGGCGCTCCCATGGTCGCCG
>CALELC010000346.1 GCA_937904535.1 uncultured Planctomycetaceae bacterium | reverse complement strand
GGCCGTGAACATGGCCAGCGACTGCTGCATCAAATCGCTGGCGGTCTAGCGCATAACCTGCGAAACAGTCTTACGGGAGCGCGGATGGCGGTGGAGCTACACGCACGACATTGCCCTGGCGCCAGCGGAGTCCGAGCAGCGGGGGAAGGAGCGATCGATGAAGATTTGCAGATGGCGGTGGAGCAGCTCGAGCAGACCGAAGATTACGTCCGGCGGCTGCTGTTAGTTTCCGCTGGAAAACAGGAACTCAACCGGCCGGCCGCAGTCGGTGAGTGTCTACGCGACATTCGCGGCAGCCTCGACAATACCGCGCGGCACCGTGGCGTGACCGTCAGCTGGAAGATTGATGATCGCGCTGCGGCATGTCGCGTTGCTGACGGCCCGACGCTGACCGCAGCCGTGACAAACTTGGTCTGGAACGCGATGCAGGCAGGTGACGAGGTCTGGATTGATGCGGTGTGGGACGATCACGCCACGGTTCCTCAGGTTCGCATCGAGGTGTCTGATAACGGCCCCGGTCCGTCGCCCGACATTGCGGAAAACTTATTTGAACCCTTTGTGACCTCGAAGCCCGAGGGGCTGGGGCTCGGTCTGCCGCTGGTGGCCCGCTCCATGGAATCGCTCGGCGGCACGGTACAATGGGATCGCCACCGGGAGCGGACCCGCTTCTGTCTTCATATACCTGTTGCAACATGACTTCGTCTGGCAAATCCACCGTACTAGTCGTCGACGACGAGCCGACCATCTGCTGGGGCTTTGAGCGGTTGCTGCGCGAGGAGGGCCACCACGTATTGGTTGCGTCGTCGGCCGAGGCAGGATTGAAACTCGCTCGCGAGCACACCCTTTCGTTGGTGCTGCTGGACGTTCGGTTGCCGGGCGAAAGCGGGCTCAGCGCTCTGCCGAAGTTTCGTGAGGCTACCGGCGATGCGCCGCTGATCGTGATGACGGCGTTTGGCGATCTGGAGACCGCGGTAACGGCAGTTCGCCAAGGCGCGAGCGACTACCTGACCAAGCCGTTCTCGCTGGACGAAGCCGGACAAGCCTGCCGGCGGGCGCTGCGGCGGGCGGAAACATCAGCGGGCGAGAGTTCCGCGACGAACTACGGCAGCGCGCGCCGGCCGCAAGGTGAACCCTCGCATCAATTGGTCGGCAACTCGGCTGCGATGCAGAAAGTTTTTCGCCAAATCGCCCTGGTGGCGGCGAGCGAATTGTCGGTGCTGATCACCGGCGAAACCGGCACCGGCAAAGAATTGGTGGCTGCGGCAATCCATCGTCATAGCCACCGAAAAGATCAGCCCTACCTCGCTGTGGCTCCCGTGGCCTTTAGCCCGTCGCTGTTGGAAAGCGAGTTGTTTGGGCACGTCCGCGGCGCGTTTACCGGTGCCACTGAAGATCGCAAAGGACTGTTTGAAACTGCCAGTGGTGGCACGATCTTATTGGATGAGATCGGCGATCTTCCCTTGGCGGCGCAGGTAAAACTGTTGCGGGTCCTGGAGCAGCGTCAGGTCGTGCGTGTCGGCGAAGTGCAGCCGCGGGCTTGCGACGTGCGGATCTTGGCGGCGACCCACCGCGATCTGCGGCGGGGAGTCAGCGATGGGACGTTCCGCGAGGATTTGCTGTATCGGCTCAGCGCCGTGACGATCGAGTTGCCCGCGCTCCGCAGCCGGCCCGAGGATATCGTGCCGCTGGTCCGCCACTTCCTCAACGAACTCGGCTATCCGGCCGCTGACAACGCCGTAGATAGCTCGCTGGCACCGTTACTGGAGCAGCGGCCCTGGTATGGCAATGTCCGCGAACTGCGAAATGCCGTTGAACATGCGGCCGTGGTTGCCCGGGGACGTCCGCTGGACATCAGCGACTTTCCTCCGCCGCAGATCAGCGACACGTCCGTCGAAGCTTCCACGGCGGCTGTGGTCGCGGCCTGGACACAGCGCGAACTGGAACAAGGAGCCGACACACCTCAGCCGCTGTATGAACGGTTTCTACAAGCTACCGAGCCGGCGCTGCTGAAAACTGTGTTGAAGCAGACTGGCGGCAACCGCGCCGCTGCGGCCGAGCAACTGGGAATGCACCGTGGCACGCTGCGCGAACGGATGAAACGTTACGGCTTAGAATGATTGCCGGGGCTCGGACTGAGAATGCAAATTGGCTGGCAAGTTGCCGCTGGGTGAGCGATGTTCACCGGATTGAAAGCCTATACGCACAGTGGTTTCAAATCTCCGACCAATCGTGTTCCGGGCGCGGTTGAGAGATCTTTACCGTGGCAGAGGTTGCGTTGGGCAGTGATGATGACCAGCGAAACCGGATGCTCGTGAATTGCAAAGACCGCATGAACTCCGCGCAAATCCTGATTGCTTCCAGCTGCCTTGGTTCGGCCATTAGGCATTGCGGCGAGCTCGATACCGGTAACCGGGAATGAAGAAACACAGCGCAGCCACGGTTCCAAAGATCAGCAGGCCGTACTCTGGATTGAGTGCCATTAAGAGGGCACACAGCAATAAGGCCACGGCTTGCAAATAAAACAAGCCGCTGAACATTCCGGCTTTGATGATAAACACGCCGCTACTGATCACGCCCAACATCGGGGCTAGTGAGAGCGCCGGCAAGCCGAGCCAACGTTCCATCGGATGCAGCAGCACGATGCTGATCAGGCTGGCGCCCCAGACGTGCGCGATCTGCCGCTCGATAAACGTCACTGGCCCCATCCGTTGACGCATTCGCCAGAATACCGTCGCCCACAGCCCTAAGCCGATCACCCAGACCGACGTGTAAATGATCAGAGGCTCGACACCCTGGCGGTGCATGATCCAGGTCAACACGGATGCGGCAAACAGCACCAGTGCGTGCCACATCCAGAGCATGCCCCAATTCTCAAGAATCGGGGCATGATGTGTATCCCGGAACACACGGGCCACGATCTGGTCCAGCCGTGCACTGCTCGAGGCGATTTGTTCGTCGCGCAGAAATGCTTCCAGATCATCGGCCAGTTCGTCAGCCGTCTCATAACGCAGGTCTGGCGGCTTCTGCAGACAGCGGATCACAATCATTTCTAGATCGCGGTCTAATCTTGGTCGCAGCGCTCGCGGTGGCAACGGATCCTGTTCCAAGACAAGCATCACCAGTTCCATCGCTGACTCGGCGACAAACGGTGGGCGTCCCGTAAGCGCGTGATACAGCACGCAGCCGAGGCTGTAGATGTCACTGGCTGGACCGATGCTGTCGCGTCGCCCGCTCGCCTGTTCGGGCGACATATAGGAGGGCGTGCCGACAACGATTCCGCTGCGAGTCAAATCGTTCGCTACACCGAAACGTTTGGCTAAGCCGAAGTCCGACACCATCGGGGTGGAGTCATCGTCGATCAGAATGTTCGATGGCTTCAAATCGCGGTGGAGCACGCCCTCGCGATGAGCGAAGCCGATGGCTCTGGCGACGGCTGCCATCAACTTGGCTGCCTCACGCTCCGGCAGCGGGCCACTAGCAAGTCGGTCGGCAAGCGTTAGACCGCTGAGCAATTTCATGCTGAAGAACGGGCGGCCGTCGACATCGCCGACGTCGTACACCGGCACGATATTCGGGTGCTGCAGGCGAGCCGTGGCCGATGCTTCGGCGAGAAACCGGTGCAGATCCTCATCGCTGGCCAGCCGCCCCCGGAGAATCATTTTGACGGCGACACCACGGTTGAGGCTGATTTGCCGAGCGCGAAACACCACCCCCATTCCGCCGCGACCAATTTCTTCGAGCAACTCATAATCGCCGACTTCGGTTGGCAATTGCAGCCGTTGCCAGCGGCGAGAAATGCCCGAGCCTTGGTCGACGTTGGGCAGCTGCTCCGAAGCCACACCAGCTATGTCGGTAACCAGCACGGCCCCCCACAGCCGACGCAGGTCGCCAGCGATATCCGGATGGGCGCGACACACCGCCGCAAAGTCGACTTCGCGGCCAGCGGCCACGTGATCGGTCAGCTCCGACAACACCTCGGCCAACTTTTGGTCGCGGTCAGAAGCTGCCAACTCGTCTTCTGCCAATTCGTTGCCTACAGCAAATGCGGCCGTCGATTCATGGACACGCGATAGACGTGTCTCGTGTTCCGCTGGATCGGCCGGCACCTGCGGGTCATCGTCCAGACGCTGAGGATCGTCAGATGAAGCATCGATGGGCAAAGGTTATATCATCCTGAGCCGAGGATTGCCCCGTCACCCTGCTCCGGCGACTCGCCCTCGAGCAGTTGGCGGAGCCGGCGTACGGCACGCAGGTAACGCATGCTCGCAGCCGGCGGGTTGAGTCCGAGCACTTCGGCAATTTCAAGGTTCGACAGATGCTCGTAATGCCGCATCAAAATAATTTCGCGATCTTGATCATGGAGCTGCTCGATCGCGGCTTCGACGTTCCGCGCAAGCTCACGCTGAGTCGCGGCGGTCGAGGGCGTGAGCGCTGGATCCGACAACTGCACTGCCAAATCCATCGTCGACTGATCATCCGACGGAGCCGACATCGCCTGCTCGCGATCCATGCTGCGTTTGGCACTCATCCGGTGCCGCCGGTAGGTATCGATGATCCGGTCCCAGGCGATCTGGCGCAGCCAGAGGTGGAAGGCCATTGCCGGATCTTGCAGATACTTGTCCAGGCGGCCACTGGCCTCGACCAGCACATCCTGCACAACGTCGCTAACATCAACGCGGCGTTGGACTTTGCGATCCAGCCGCAATTCGATCAAACGTCGCACCGGGCCGCGATGGCGTTCCAACAGCCGGTTAACAGCCTGCGTATCACCGTGTTTGGCGGCAATCAACAATTGGTCGGTTTGTTCGGAAGTGGGCCAAATCGATTTGGGTGCTGCGGGCATGAATGGCACTGGCTTGAGTGGCGGGAACAGTTGTCAACCTTGAGACGGTATCCAAATGCTCAGCAAAGGTTGCAGACTCCTGAGGCACGAAAAGTAGGTGTGCAAAACGAATGCCACTGATAGGTGGTCGCCGGCCCCTTGGCCGGCGATCGGTTGGCCCCGACTTAGTCCTGCAACGGGCGAATGGTCAGCTCGCGAAATTGCACCACCATGGCCGGGCCGACGTGCAACTGCAACGCGATGATGCCGTCGGTAGCGGCTTTGTCGCTCTGCTCGTCAATCACTTCGGACATCAATTTGTCGTTGATAAAGTGCTGCAAACGATTGCCTCGAGCGACAATGCGGTAAGCGTTCCAGCCATCGGTCCGCAGCGTCTGTGCCAGTTCGGCAGCGTCGCCGAAGGTCTCGACTTGCTTGCTGCCATCGGCGGTAATCGTAACCCGCTGGCCGCGCTGGGCGAGAATGCCGCGACCGCGTTCTTCGTAGTTGATCCCGGTGTAGTTGTTGGCAGCCTCGATGTCGGCCTGATATCCGCCGACGCTGAACTCGTCGCGGTTCGCAACCTTACTGCGGTACTGAATGCCGCTGTTGCCGTCTTCGATTTTGTACGAGAGCCGCAACTCGAAGTCAGCCGGGGCGTCGCCTTCCCAAATCAGAAACGTATTGGACTTGATCGGATTTTCCGCCGTCGTGCGGCCGACGATTGCACCGTCTTTGACCGACCACAAATCGGCTCGACCGCTCCAGCCGGTCAGCGTCTTGCCGTCGAACATCGAAGTCGCGTCGCTGTCCGCCTGTTGGCCCATGGCGGTTGCGGTGAGCAACAGAAAGCAGGTCGAGAACGTTATCAAGGGGCGAATCACGCTGTGGCTCCGGAAGTGTAACATGGGATGGGTCAGTGGGGATTGGCGGCTGAAACCGCAGCAAGTTGCATCCGAGGGGGCTGCCGCCGTCATTATAGACATCGGCAGTCATCTCTGGGACGAGTGATCGCCAGCGGCCCAACCGAATATAGTCGATTCATCCCGAAACGACCGCCGGCCGCGCTTGCCGCTCGCTCTGTCCGCCAACCGCCCTGTTGTTTCGCGTGTCTCGCCGTTTGCATAGCTCTTCGCACCGCTGTTGCCGATGCTGACCTCATCTTCGCCTCTGTCCCTGGTTGCTGATGCCGAACCCTTTCCGCCGCTGCTGCACGCGGTTGGTCTGAGCAAGCGATTTGCCGGCGTTCAAGCGCTCCGCGGCGTCGAGCTGCAGATTGCCGCTGGCGAAGTGCTTGCCGTGATCGGTGAAAACGGTGCGGGCAAGAGCACCCTGATGAAGATCCTGTCCGGCGTGTTGCAGCCCGATGCCGGCGGTATTCGGTGGCAGGGACAAGCGGTGAGCTTTCGCGCCCCCGCTGAAGCGATTGCTCAGGGCATCTCTTTGATTCACCAGGAACTCAATTTGGTCGACAATTTGAGTGTCGCCGAGAACTTGTTTCTCGGCCGGGAGCCCCAGCGGTTCGGTTGGATCAACCGCCGAGCGCTGATCGAGAACTCGCGCCAATACCTGGACCAAGTCGGTTTGCTGATCGATCCGGCGCTGCCGCTGAGCGGACTGTCGATTGCCGAAAAGCAGCTCGTCGAAATTGCCAAAGCGGTGTCGACCGGAGCTCGGCTGCTGATCATGGACGAACCGACCAGCAGCCTTTCTAACCGCGAGACCGAGCGACTGTTCGAACTCGTCGATGCGCTCCGCGGCGCTGGCACGAGCATCCTGTACATCTCGCACCGGCTCGGTGAAGTGATGCGCCTGGCGGATCGAGTCGAAGTGCTGCGCGACGGGGCCAACGCGGGGGCGCTGAGCCGTCAGCAGATCAGTCACGACGCGATGGTGCGAGCGATGGTCGGCCGAGATCCGCAGGCGATGTTCGCTCACACCGCCGATGGCAGCGGCGAAGTGCGACTGAGCGTCGAGCGGTTGCGGGTGCCTGGCACATCGAGCGAGGTGAGTTTGCAGGTGCGCGAACGCGAGATCGTCGTCTTGGCCGGCCTGATCGGTGCGGGGCGAAGCGAACTGTTGGAGACGATCTTTGGGTTGCGAAAATCGGAGGCGGGGCAGATCGCAATCGACGGCAAGCTACTGCGCCCTGGAAGCGTGCGCGAGGCGATCGCCGCGGGCCTGGCGTTGGTCAGCGAAGATCGCAAGTCGAGCGGGTTGCACCTGGAGTCTTCGGTGCTCGAGAACATCACGATTGCCGCCCTGCCCTGTGCACCCGCCGCCCCGCGAATCGACCCACGCTGGGAAGCCAAGCAGGCGGCAGAGCAAATCGGTGCCTTGGCGATCAAGACCGCCTCGTCCCGAACGACCGTAGCGACCCTGTCTGGCGGCAATCAGCAAAAGATCGCGATTGCCAAATGGTTGGTCGATCCGCCCAAGGTCCTGCTGCTCGATGAGCCGACTCGCGGCGTCGATATCGGAGCCCGGCATGAGATCTATCAAGTGCTGCGGCGACTGGCGGACGCGGGCATTGCGATCCTGGTGGTTTCCAGCGACATGGAGGAAGTGATCGGGCTCGCCGATCGGGTGCTGGTGATGCACGAACAGCGGATCAGTGGCGAACTGTGCGGCAAGGCGATTACCGAAGAAGCGATCATGAACCTCGCCGTCGGTGGAGCGGGCGGCGACCATGGTGTTCTCGCCAACGATTGACTTCCTGCAGGGCCGCTGGTTCCGCCGCCACAAAGGAAACCACCGCCGTCGTCGAGGTTTTCCACAGCGGACCGACGAGACTGGGCTGGCCGCCGGAACGATGCAGATCGTCGAGCACCAACGCCAGTACCGCCTGAAAATCATCGTTGGCCGCTGAAATCTTGAGGCCGCGGCCGCTCCATCGCTGCCGGTACGCCGTCTCGTGTACTTCGATCTCGCTGTCGTGGGGTGCCGTCCGCAACCGGATCGCCAGCCGAAGTCGCAAGCGAGCTAGGGCCTGCCGGCGATTGCGGGTCTGGTCGCGGCTCTCATTGGCCTCGGCCGAGATCCCCGTGGGCTCATGAATCCAGTTGACTGCCGTGCTGACTTTGTTGCGGTGCTGTCCACCGGGACCGCTGCGGCGCAGTTGTCCCATACGGCACTGCGCCATCAGTTGATCCACAGCGATCACTGCGGGATGAGGCGCGGCAACCGAGCGAACTTCGGCCAGCGAGTCGCTTGTTGGCCAAACCGCCGCGATCTCATCGTGTGATTCGGATTCGTCGGTCACGCTCGGCCCAAGATCCGATCGAGTGAATCCGAAGTCTGGTAGATCAACGCTTCAGGATAATGCGGGTAGGGATGGAAGTACTCGAAGGTCAGGTAGCCGCGGTAGCCGACATCATCGAGCGCTTCCATGAGCGCTGGCCAGTTGGTTGTACCGTCGAGCAGCGGACGGAAGGTTTCGAGCGAATAGTCGGTGCCTTTTTTGGTGAACTCTTTGAGGTGCACGTTCTTGGTGCGTTTGCCCAAGATCGGCACCCAATGCTCGCTGTGCTGAAACATCGCGATGTTGCCGGTGTCGAAGTGCACTCGGACATGTTCGCTGCCAAAACTGTCCACGAAATCATTCATCTCCATCGGCGTCATCAGATAACCGTTGAAAAAGATGTTCTCGATGTTCAGCGAAACCTTCAATTTTTCGGCCTGCGTCGCCAGCTTGCCCACGGCTTCGCGGGCACGGCGGTCGCAAACGTCGTTCGGGACTGGCTCATGGTCATCGCGCCAGGGGATATGGACCGCTCCGGGGACGAGCAACACATCTTCCACGCCCAGATCGTGAGCCGCTTGGGCGATCAAACCCGCCAGCTCGATGCCGCGGTTGCGTTTGGCCGCATCATTGCTGCTCAGGGGATACGGCCAAAACAAGAACGAGCAAAGTCCGCTGATCTCAATTCCGATCCGATCAGCCAGCTGACGGATCGCGGCGAAGTCCTTGCTCGTCGCTTTGGGTGAGAGATCGCTTTCCAAGTCATAGTTCAACTCGATTCCATCGAAGCCCGCGTCCTTGGCCAGTTGCAGACACTCTTCCAGCGTCATCCGCTGCGGATAAGGGAACGCCCAAAGATTGATCGACTTCTTCATTTCATAGCGTTTGGGCGAACGCTTGCGATCATCTGGCTGCGACGCGGTGTCGTTGGCCAGCACCAGCGATTGACCGCCAGCCCAGCCAGCGGCCGCGCTGGCTCCCAAAGCCGCTAAGCCACAACGCAAGGCATCGCGGCGGCCGACGGCGACGGTTTGCGCAAACGGAACATTCAGGAGATCACGGGTGTTCATCATCGATTCGACCTGAAAACAAGGATGCAAAGTGGGCTGGCTGCAACACAGAGTAGCTTGCTGGTGGCGCGAGAAGCAAACGGCACCGCGAATGTACCGGGCGTCGCAGGAAAGTGGCTCTGCGGTGTCTCAGCGGCACTGATTGTGAGCAGGCCGTCGTCTGCCGCGCTGGTTGGTCAGGCTTGTAAACGATACACTTCGGTCGCTGCAGCTTCGTCCTGAGCTGTGGTCTCAGTACGGTTCGGTTCGTGATGCGAAGCAGTCTAACCCCGCCTTGTTCAGGAGCTCAGTCATGCGGTTGTTCGGGTATGGGGTTGTGAGCGGTTTAGCAAAGGTTTCGCCAGTTGATCCAGCGGTGCGACGCCTTGTGACAAATCGGTTTCGCTTCCGCAGGCTCGGTGTTTTGCCGGCGATTATCGGCGTCGCGCTGGCGACCGTGGGATTCAACGTGGAAACGCTGCGGTGTGCTGCGGAACCACCGCGAGCATCTGTGTCTCCATTGCCGGGCGGCACGTTGGATTCACAGACCCAGTCGGAAACGACCGCGAGTTCTGCCGGGTGGGCTGCCGAGGCATTGGCCGAAGCGGTGCAACATGACGAGCGGCTGCGTGCGCGGTTGGGGCTCGATTTCGCCGCCTATCGTACGTCGCTGGATGAGTTGCCGATCGGAGTGTTCGATTCGGGCGTCGGGGGACTCACGGTGCTGGAGCA
Organism: uncultured Planctomycetaceae bacterium; assembly: GCA_937904535.1. GTDB lineage: Bacteria > Planctomycetota > Planctomycetia > Pirellulales > Pirellulaceae > UBA6163. The sequence goes on along the minus strand of CALELC010000346.1, from coordinate 1,793 downwards.
ACTGCTCACGATCGACCAGCACGACAACGCCACGGGTAGGCCTGGCCCTGATGGGATCGCGGATTTCCAGAACGAGTCGTTCATCTATTTAGGCGATCAGGCGAACATGCCTTACGGCAACTATGCTGCTGCGGGGCGTGAAGATTATCTCCGCCAACTGATCCTCAACGATGCGATCTTCTTGCTCGGCCGGCGTTACTGGCCGGCCGTCAATGCCGCGAATCCGGTCGACGATAAACCGCCGGTCAAAGCGATCGTCATCGCCTGTAATACTGCCACGGCATACGGACTCGATGATCTGCGGGCTGCCATCCAGCGTTGGGATCTCCCCGTGCCGGTGATCGGAGTGGTTGAAGCCGGGTCCGAGTCGGTGGTGCGCATGCTGTCTCGAGACACGTCCGCCGCGGGCGCCATTGGCGTGCTCGCCACGGTCGGGACATGCAGCAGCGAGGCCTATCCGCGGGCGATTGCGCGAGCTGCTGGACAGAGGGGCCGCCGCCTGCCGACGGTATGGCAGCAAGGCAGTTTAGGGTTAGCGGGCGCGATCGAAGGAGCACCAACTTTCTTAGTGCCGCCGACTGCCCTCAGTGAAAAATATGAAGGGCCAGCGGTTGCCAATGGGGCGGCGCCGATCGATCCCGCATTGGCGGCGGTCTACGATTTCGATCCTGACGGACTGATCGGTGATCCTGACCAGCCTCAATCGTGGCGGCTCAATTCCATTGAGAATTATGTTCGCTATGACGTTGTGACGATGGTTGAAAACTATCGCCGGTCTGGAGCCACACAGGCTATCGAGGCAGTGGTATTAGGATGCACACATTTTCCTTATGAATCGGAGCGGATTCATGCGGCACTGCTGCGTCTGCGCGAGTATCGCGATGCGGATGGCAAACAGCCCTACCGTGAGCTGATTGCTCCGGAGGTCCAACTCGTCGACCCGGGGGTGCTGACGGCGCAGCAGCTGTTTCGGCAACTGTTCCTCGAACGCCGGCTAAGCCGTACTCGGCAGGAGGCGAAACCCGAGTTGCACGGGGCTTTCATTTCAGTGCCTGCTCCGCAAGTGGCAGCGGACCTGTTGACGGAGGAAGGTGGCTTTCGGAGCGACTACAAGTATGGCCGTGAGCCGCAAATCGATAGCACGCCAGACGTGCGCGTGGTTCCGTTGCAGCCCACTGCCCTGCCCGCCAGCGCTCAAAACCTACTGCGACAGCACGCCCCGATCACCTGGGAGTCGCTGACTCAGACGGTGACGCAGTAGACGCAATCTTGTCAGCACGCAGCGGTAGCCGCGGTCAGCGGCAAGCTTGCAAACGCTCTGAGCGTTCGCGCTCTCCTGGTCTCTAGGAGAACGGATGCCTTACTGCCTCGCTATTGAAGTTGTCAGGCTATCCCCTCGGCTCATTGCGGTTGATTGATTCGGTTTAAAAGCAGATTGCGAACCGTCTGAGTCTCTTCAGTTGCCTGGCCGGTGAGTGTGATGTGCCCCATCTTTCGTCCGACTTTGGCCTCACCTTTGTCATAAAGGTGCAGGTGTGCCCCAGGCAACTGAAGGACTGGAGTCCAGTCCGGTGGTTGGCCATCGCACCAACTGTCCCCCATCACATTGACCATCGCAGCTCGAGGAAACAGCAAGTCGGTACTGCCGAGCGGGAGACCACAGACCGCGCGAAGTTGCTGTTCAAACTGGCTAGTGTGGCAGGCTTCGATCGTCAAATGTCCTGAATTATGAGGTCGCGGAGCGATCTCATTGATCATCAACTCGTCGTTGGGGTCGACAAAAAACTCGATGC
>CALELC010000345.1 GCA_937904535.1 uncultured Planctomycetaceae bacterium | reverse complement strand
CGCTCGAAGCCGGCGTGGAAATCATCGCCACCCCGCCGGGCAAGCCATCGTTCAGCAACTCGCTGCTCTCAGGTGGCGAGAAGGCGCTCACCGCGGTGGCGCTGCTGATGGCGATTTTCCAGTTCCGCCCCAGCCCGTTCTGTGTGCTCGACGAAGTCGATGCCCCGTTCGACGAAGCCAACATCGGCCGCTTTGTGACCGTGCTCAACGAGTTCCTCGATCACACCAAGTTCGTCGTCGTCACGCACAGCAAGAAGACGATGACCGCGGCTACCACGCTGTACGGCGTCACGATGCAAGAGTCGGGTATCAGCAAGCAGGTTTCGATCCGCTTTGAAGACGTCAGCGACGACGGCGAGATCAGCACCGACGCAGCCTAATCGCAACACCTCAAAACAATCGCAGCTGCTGATCGGGCCGGCAGAAGTGATGGACGGCGTGCTCGGGCATCGCTGACTGCAGCCCAAGCGCATCGCGGAATTTGCGAAACAGCATCTGGATCTGCTCGGCTAGAATCCCCTGCCCGACCATCCGCTGACCGAACTGCGACTGGTTCAGCGCGCCGCTGCGGGTTTGCGTTACCCGGCCAAGGATCCGCTCGGCGCGGAGCGGCTGAGTCCGCCGCAGCCATTCCTCAAACACCGGCGCCACCGCGCCGGGCAACCGCAGCAGCACGTAGCCGGCAACGCTGGCACCAGCCTGTTTGGCGGCTTTGAGGATCGCGGGAATCTCGCTGTCGTTGAGCCCCGGAATCACCGGTGCCACCAGCACTCCGACCGGCACACCGGCTTTGGCGAGTTCGCTGATCGCTCGCAGCCGCGCCGCCGGGATGCTCGTCCGCGGCTCCATCTGCGCGGCCAGTTCGGGGTCGAGCGTGGTGATCGACAGAAACGTGTGCACCAAATCCTTGCTGGCCAGCGCACCGAGCAGATCCAAATCGCGGACGATGAGCGCGTTCTTCGTGACGATCGATACCGGTTGGCCGAACTCGGCAGCGACCTGCAGGCAACCGCGCGTCAGCCGAAACTGCCGCTCGGCTGGTTGGTAACAATCGGTCACGCCCGAGAACGTGATCGGCTGCGGCTGCCAACTGCGACGCATCAGGAACTTGCGGAACAGCTCCGGCGCGTCCGGCTTGACCACAATTTTGGTTTCAAAATCGAGCCCGGCGTTGAACCCCAAATACTCGTGAGTCGGGCGGGCGTAGCAGTACGAGCAGGCGTGGGCACAGCCGCGGTACGGGTTGAGGCTGTAGCGAAACGGAATGTCGGGCGAGTTATTTTCCGAGACAATGCTTTGCGACGCATCGCTGAGGTACTCGATCGGCCGCTGTTCCTGCCGCCGCCGCAACTCCTCGTCCCACTGCTGGGCTTCCGGCTCGATTTCCAGATGCAGTTGTTCGAAGCGATTGGGCGGGTCGAGCTGAGATCCGTGACGCATAACGACCGAGCCTAAAACAATCCATCAAACTGACGACCTCGCAACGGTCATCAAGGAAGCCAGTGCAGGCCGGTCACATCCGCAGGGAACCGATCTCCTTCGGCGGTTGAATCAACTGCGAGATAATCGCTGTTGCACTTGTGCCTGGAGCCGCTCGGCCAAGTCCCGCAGTTCATCGAGCGATTTCCCGACCAAGTCGTCTGGCTTTGAAGCTTCGCCAAGCAAGGTTCGGCAAGTTTGAATCATGCCGATGAATGTCCCTTCTTGGCGACCCGCTTCCTTGCCCTGCCTCACCCATTGTTCCGCTAGCGTCGGCATCAACTCGTCTCCTCGCTGGGGTAACCCCGCTCGCAACGCTCCTCTTAACACTTCTGCATCCACCCGATCGCTACCTTGGACAACGTAGTTGATTAACAAGCGGATGCAGTCCAAACCATGAACCTGATGCTCCAGTGCCGACATCAACTCGAAGATTCGTGTCAGCTCCGTTGGGAGCTCAGGTCGCAAGATATATTTTAGCAACAGCAGGGTAGCATGAACAAACGCGGTGCTGCGCAACTGTTCATCATCGTAGCTGCTTAGGTCGAACAGCTCGATCGAAAACCGCGGCAAATACTTGTTTAGCGGCAACGGAACATCGATCAACTGGTCGATGGTGCGAGCCACATTCCAGCCGGTCGGTCCGTGGTACACAACCAACGGGACGACGCAGCAAAGTGGTAGTCCCTCGCGAAGTCGCCGTTCATTGATCCGCACCCCATACTTGAGCAGCTGAAAAACGGTCAGCCGGTCGGCGTAACTCTTGTGCTCAAACAGTAGGTAAACCACTGCCGCGCCACCCGCAACGAGTGGAACCGTGAACACGAGGTCCGACTGTGTTTGCCGGAGTTCATCGTCAACAAATGATTCGCCGACCGGCTCCAGCGCGGAGAGTTCAAAACAGCGAGTTACATCCTCGGGCAAGAACTTTGCAAGAAACTCTCTGGCAAAGCCAACCTGTCCAAACGTTTGTTTGAAGAACCCGTCGTGCGGGTTCTGGATCGACGCGTCACCCTTGGGTGGCATTCGATTGCTCGCAGTGGCAAATGGCAAAGGCCGCCATGTCGGCGGCAGCATCAATGTCTGCAGATGCTCGGTTACCTGGACGTCATTGGTTGCCCGCCTCTGCGGCTGGCGGCGTAGGGACCGCCCGCTGCACGCCGATCAGACGATCTTTGAGCGTGCTCGCGGTCGGCGGCCAATCGCTCTCGCGCAGCGGCGAGCCTTGCAGAAAAACCAATGACATTTCGTCAGACGTCTGCTCACCCCAGCGGACGCGGCGGGGCGGCTGATGCGGATTGCGGAAGTTGTCGGCCGAATTGTCATGCAGTCCCTCGAGCTTCAGCCTTGTACCAGCCTTCAGCTTACGCGGCTCGACAAACTGGTAGTAGTTCTGCAAGTTGAAATCCCAGTCATCGATCCACAGCAGCACCTCAGGCTCCTCGCCAGGCGGATAGGCGGTGACCTTGATCTCGCGGCCGATCATATGCATGTGCGGGAAGAGCCCAAACAATTCCAAGTCGACCGGCACCACCAATTCGTCTTTCGTCCGAAAGTCAGCCTGGCCCGGCGGGATGTCGATCCGGGTGTCGATCAACAGCAGATCCACGAGCGTCCGCTGCGGCGGCTGATCGGTCAGATAAATGCCGATCGTCGACTGCTCGCTTTCCAGCTTACCGCTGGGACTCAGGTGCAACTGCACGATCAGGTCAGCATCTTGCGGCCACACCACCGAAAACGGCTCGGGCAGCGGCTGCGGTTCCCAGCCAGGCGTCCAGATGGCCACATTACCCGGCAGCAGGCGCCCCACGATGGTCGGGCCGTTGTCAAAGCCGAACTCGGTCGTCTCGGCCTCACGGCGGCGGGCCTCACCGCGGACATCGACCGACAGCACAGCGTGATGGACAATGCGGCGATTACGCGGTCGGAACTCGATCGCCCGGATGTACTGCCCTTCGGGCACTTCCAGCGGCAGCACGAAGTTGCGATAGACGTCGCGTCCCTCGGCTGGGATCTCATACGCCTGCGGCATCTGCAACACGATGTCCGGCTCGCCCAACTGCCAACCTTCGGGGAACTGCGGCAGCGGCGGCAAATCGCTCGGGTTGCCTTCCGGGCTTCCGGCCGTAACCCAACGATCGATTAAATCCAATTGCTCCGGGCGCAGCCGCCGTTCCTGGTGATACGGCCCGGTCCCGACGACCGACTTGGTCGGCGGCATCAGGCCACGGGCCGTGATGTCGCGGATCTGATCCGCTCGTTTGCTGACATCGATGTAGCTCAGCAACGGAAACGGAGCGACCTCGCCGGGCCGATGACACGCCGCACAGTGTTCCAGCATGATCGGGGCGATGTCTTTGCTAAACGTCACCTCCCGCTGATTGGACTCACCACACATGGCTATCTGCGGTGCCAACACAACCAGCACAACGACCAGCGAAACCATCCTGACAACGCTTGCCTTCACGGAGTCTCTCCACGGTTGGGAAGTCGGGGAATGTAGCAGCCAATCGCAGGTTGGCCGGAGTTGATCACAGGGCGATGGGCGAGCACCGCCTCCACCGCGTCACGCAGGTCGCGCGTTGTGGCGGCCGCCCGCCGCCGACCAAAGTCGACGTAGCGATCGTCGATCCGGCCGCGATA
>CALELC010000344.1 GCA_937904535.1 uncultured Planctomycetaceae bacterium | reverse complement strand
TGCTCATGCGGCCCTCCCCGGTACCGGTTTCACCTGCAGCGGCAGGCCCGCGACACACTCGCCGGCGCAGCCCGCAATCATCAGAACCGTCTCAGCCAAGCCGCCACACGAGCAGAGGACCAGGCTCAGCGAGTCCGCCGGCAACTTCAGCAGGCCCAAGAGCACCTGCAAGAGATTGAAAAGCGATTGCAGCAAACGCCGAACGATGCAGATCTCCAGCACCAACGTGTCCGTGCTGCATCGCGTGTCCAACAGGAGAGTCAGCGGCTCGCGCACGCCCAAACCGATGTGCAGCGCCGCCGCCAAGCTCTGGAACAGGCACGTGAACGCTTGGCGGAGATCGCGCGGACGCCGCTTACTCCGCTGGAAAGCGAACATCCGGCTGCAGAACTCGCCGCGCTGATGCAGCAGCGGGCAAGCACGCAGTTGCGCCAGGAACAGACCGCACTGGCCGCCACGTTATCAAACGCCGCCCAGCCGCCAGCCCTGCGTGCCGAGGCCGATCAACTGGCGACCGGCCAACGGGTGCAGCACGAGGTTCAAGGTGAGGTTCAGCGAGCCGCCGAAAACCTGCAGCGGGCTGCTCGTCACCAAGAACGGATGGGTGATGCTGATAGCGCCGAAATGCTCGCATCCTCCGCCGCAGCGGTTCAGAACGTCGCTGGTCAAGAAGTCGCGCAGGCCCAGGCCGCGATGCGCCAAGCGGCTGAGCAAGCGGCCGCCGACGAGGCCGCGACGGCCGAAGCGGAGCTTCCCGCACAGGCACTCGGTGCAGCCGAACAAGCAATCGCCGCCCAAGCTGCGGCACTCCTGCAGGTACTCGGCGATTCAGCCCGCGAAGGCACGGCGAACGATCGCGAGGCAGGTGACTCTCGCGCGGCAGCGGCACAGCAGATGGCCCGGACGCTCGATGAACTCGACCGCTCGCTGAACCAGTCGCGACCTAACCGGCAGGACAACCAACAATCCGAAGGCGGGCAGCCATCGGGCGAACCCGGTGAAGGCCAAGGTGAGCCGAATAACGAAGCGGGCCAGCCCAGTAATCAACCCGGCGAAGGGCAGGGCCAGCCCGGTGCATCATCGCCAACCTTAGAAGCCGAGGCCCGCCGCCAAATGCAGCAATTGGCGATGCAGCGAATGCTGCCGGGCGAAGGCAAGCCGGGTGAGGGCCAATCCGGAACTTCACCAGGTGAAGCGCAGGCCGGTCAGCCCGGTGAAGGGCAATCAGCCGAGTCCGGTCCCGGCAGCCGCGGTCGCGATCCCGCGGCGTTCCAACTGCCAGAGTTTAATGCCGAAGGCGATGGTGACTGGGGCCGCCTCCGAATGCTCCAGAGCGAAGACACCAGCGTGCAGCGGCGCGTGGAAGTGTCACCAGAGTTCCGCCGACAGATCGAAGCGTACTTTCGCGCGATCGCCGAACGAGCTCAAAGCGAGGCAGGGCAGGGTGGGGCAGTGCCGGCCAACTCAACGGACGACCAACCATGACCCAAAATCTGACACCCACCGAAACCTTTGCGGCCTCAGCGCCGGTCCGTCTTGGGCGGAGGGCGCGGAGGAAGCTGCTGCACCGCGGTCCTCTGATTCTGGCCGCTGCGACACTGAGCATGCTCACGCTGAGTACGACCGGCTGGCCGCTGGCAAGCCATGAGCGAGTTGCACGTGCTCAGCAACCGACGGCCACTGAGACGCGTCCCGAGTTCGGTAACTTGCAAGGGCTTGATGACGCCGCGATTCGCCGCGCGGTGCGTGGAGGCATCAACCACTTGCTCTCGCTGCAACACGCCGATGGCTCGATCCATGACCGTGGTCATGAGACGACCATGACGTCGTTGGCGATCATGGCAATGGCCAGTATCGGGATCCTGCCGTCGGATCCCAGCGGTGAAGGCATCGCGATGCGACGGGCGTTGGATTACGTGGTCAATCCCAACGCCCCGGTTCGCTCGCCGCGGCAGGATTCGCAAGGCTACTTTGGTCGGGGCGATGGTTCGCGGATGTATGGTCACGGAATCACGACGCTGATGCTCACCGAGATGCTCGGGATGGGAGCCGACGAGCAGCAAGACCAGTACATCGAAGACGCGCTCGCGGGGGCGCTGCGTGTGATTCTTGCCGCACAGCAGGTCAAGAAATCTTCCAGCAACCAGGGCGGGTGGCGGTACACGCCGGAGTCGACCGACTCGGACTTGTCGGTTTCGGTCTGGCAACTGATGGCCCTGCGATCGGCGCACAACGACGGCATGGCTGTCCCGATCGAAGCGATCGATGCAGCGGTCCACTACTTAGAAATGTCTTATACCGGAGCGGTCGATGCCGAAGGGAAACCGCGTGAACGATCGGGCTTTAGCTACACCCCCGGCCAAAATCGCCCCAGCTTCACCATGACCTCCGCCGGCTTGCTGGCGATGCAGGTCTGTGGGCAGTACGATGCCCCCATTGCCCACAGTGCCGCCGACTGGTTGCTGGAGCAACCGCTAAAACGGGACGAACGATTCTTTTACTACGGCGCGTACTATTACGCCCAGGCGATGCACCAGCGCGGTGGGCGTCATGCCCAGCACGCCGCTCGGGAGCTTACCCGGCTGTTGTTGACCGAGCAAAACTCAGACGGTTCATGGAATAGCACGCAGGGGGAAGAGCGAAATTACGGCTCTGCCTACGCCACCTCCTTGGCAGTCCTGAGTCTGAGTGTTACCTACCATTACTTGCCCATCTATCAACGTTAGTGCGGTGCTCAGGGTTAGAAGTCACTTGCCGCTGGCGGACTGACTTTTTCCCTTCCACCACCAGCCTACTCATCGTCAGCGAGTTTCGACTGTGACTGCCCCTTCGTCCTCTCTACCTGATTCACCGGCCCCGGCAGACCTCACACCCGAGCGGAGCGATGTTCCGCAGGTGGCACCGGTCACGCGGCTGTCGCCGCGCATGCTGACGATCCTTTTGGTGAGTTCGTGTTTGATACCGCTGATCGGGCTGAGCGTCTACGCGGCGTTTTTTGGCCGCGCAAGCGACGCACCGCTGGACGTTGAGGTGTTTGTTGGCAAGGAGCCGGTGGAAGCCTTCGGCAGCCAAGGGGCGATATTGACGGAAGTCGTAGCAATCAAGAACGTAACGGGCCATGAACTGCCGAACCTGACCGTGGACCTCAACGGCCAATACTTTCTGCATCGCCAGTCGCCGGTCGCGGCCGATGAGCGGTTGGTGCTACCTCAACAAATCTTCGCGACCAAGAGCAATCAGCGCTGGGTTCCCGGCGCCTATCCGCTGAAAGAGATCACGGTGACGGCCAAACTTCCCAGCGGCCGCCGCGGCGTCAAAATCGTCACCTTCGAGTGAGCCTCGGTTAAATCAGCCTGGGCCTGCCGCCGGTTCTAGCGGCAGCTAGGTCTTTGTAGCGAGCAACAGCGGCCGCATCTGGAGCCTATCCCCTTTGCGTGGCACAACCGCTGATGCACTTCTGGCGCGAATAGCACCTCGCCACAGCCGCTGTGCTGAAGCTGCGGCGCCGCATTGGAGGCTGCGTCTTCCCTTCCGGCGGCTTCTTGTCGGCATTCGTGTCACCGGCTAGCGAGCAAGCGGACCACGAGCGGTCAGCAGCGCTGAAGCGCTGCCGCACCCCGCTACCGAGTTTGCAGGTGGTAGCAATCGTAGGCATACTAGGATCGTTCACAGCTGTAGGGGTATTCCGTCCACCTACAGCTTATGCAGCGTCTTGTTTGTCCTCTTTGATTTCCCCTCTCGTTGAGCAGGCGGCACCATGACCTTCCGACTTCCCCAGCGGCGTTTGAGTTCCTCAAAATCCTGTAGCCGCCGACGAGAATGGGCAGCTTTTCCGCCGGGCCCCCGGCGTCCCCTACGTTTTCAGGTGCTCGAACAGCGTCATCTGCTGGCTGCGTACATCAACGAGTTGATGGTCGCTCCGCTGTTCACCACTCCCGATATTGGGCAGTACCTCGAGATTCGCTCGGAGCCCAACACCGTGCTGGACGATGGCACCTACTTTGTCGCCGTGAGTGAACGCGGAATCGGCGGTCGTCCCGGTGTGATCCACACCATCTTTGATCTCTCGGGCCAACGCGTCGGCAGCAACGGCATGCTGGTCATCCAGCAATTCAACAGCCCTTACTCGATCAGCGAGCATGTTGCCCCGGCGGGTGTCGCTCCTGCCGTGCTGCAGTCCGACGCCAATGGATTTGCGGGGCTACCCGGCAATCTCTTCGCGAGTGAATGGGCAGACCACGGGCAGATCGATTTCGTCCTCGGCTCCAATGGCTATTTCCTGTTTCAGAGCGACGTTGCCCCCCAAATCGGCCAGGACATCGACGTCGACGACGACGGCGTGATCGATCCGGAGGGCGTGGCCGCGACCTGGAGCATCGAGGATTCGATCAGCTTGCACCATGGTGTCTTCCAGGGTCCAGTCGCCTACGGCCAAATCGTGTTTGTGCAGGAACACCTCGGTGAGCCGCCGGTGACCGCAACCGAAGGGGTGGAAGTGATTTACACCCCAGGTTTTGGCTACGCGGCCCGCATCGGCGACTCCACGGGGCATGCCGGAAGTGACTGGGTCACCGGGACAGCGCGCGACGTCGCACTCCCTGGCCAGCCTACTAATTATCGCCTCGAGACCGGGATTTTGGGGACTCCCGTGCCGCCCGTGTTCTCTGGCCGCCAGCTCGATCACCTCGGAGAAAGCAACTTCATCGGCGGCGTGCGCGGCAAACTGACCGAGGAATATGAAGACGCCAACGGAGAACTCGCGACGCGTCCCTTTACCGGTGTTCATTTTCTGGCCGACACCAATGGCAACGGGATGCGCGACCTGCTGACATATGTGGTCGAGCCCAACGATTTCACGCCTGACACGGTACTGACAAACGCGTATCCCGGCGTCACGCTGCGCACGACCGGAGCCGACAATGAAGATCTGGGCTTTGAGGTTGAGGCGACACGATTGCCGGGTCTGAACCAGCAAGAAATGGTGTTTTCGCACACCGGAATCGACTTCTTCAACGATTTCCGGCGGCTGCGAGCCGACTTCTACCGTCCCGTCAATTCGGTTTCGATCGATGTGCTGGCCGATGGTTTCTCGCTAGCGACCATCGGCCGCCTCGAGGCCTACAACGCTCAAGGCGAGCTGTTGCAGATGGTCCGCAGCCGGCCCCTGCTTGGTACCGCCCGAGAAACGATTTCGGTCTCCGCTCCTGGAGAGCAGATCGCATACGTGGTCGCCTACTCCGATAGCAACCCGGCCAATGTTCCTCCTGGGCAACCCACCTCTTCGGATTTTGGGCGGTTCGATCAACTGGTATTCCGCCAATACGAAGCGGTAGCGGAATCCGATGAGAACGGCGAGTTCAAGCTCGATACCTTGCAGCCGGGCCATTATGACATCCTGCTGAACCAGCAAGGCGATGTGCAGCTCAGCGAAGCGTTGCCTCCTCGTGCGATCGGGATCAATCGCTATGAAAACTTCCGCATGGATCTGCAACTGCGACGCAACTCGCCGCCGCAGATCGAGCGTGCCACCTTCACGATCGACGAACACACGCCGGCCGGTACATCCCTAGGATTCATCCGTGCGACCGACCGGGATGAGCAGCAGACACTGCAATTCTCGGTCGCTGATCCTGCGACCTCGCCGGTAACCATCGATCCTGTGACCGGCGAACTGTTTGTTCGCAACCCCGACCTACTCGATTTTGAGGCCACTCCCCAAGTCGTGGTGACCGTGTTGGCGACCGACTCCGCTGGCGGCGTGGCCAACAGTGCGGTGGTGATCCATCTTAATGATATCGATGAGCCACTGGTTGTTACCTTGGGCTCCTACTCAGTGTTTGAGGACGCCACTCCCGGCTCGCCGATCGGCCGCATCCTGGCCACCGATCCCGACGATCCGACGGTGCCGCTGCAATTCGCGATTGTGGGAGGCACCGGCGCCGATGCGTTTACGATTGGGCAGACCAGCGGTGTGATGACGGTCACCAATCCGAGTCTCATCGATTTCTCCACCGCTCAGACTCTCACGCTGCTCGTGGAAGTCACCGATCCATCCGATCCATCGGTGAACACGACGGTTGAGGTACCGATTGCAGTCAATGATGCCAATGATCCTCCGCTGATCCTGACCGAGTCGCTGGAGATCGTTGAAGACGCGGCGATCGGCTCACCGGTCGGTGGCATCGACTTCAGTGATCGCGACCAAGGACAGTCTTACACGTTCCGCATCATCGGCGACGCCGGCCCGTTTGCAATCGATGCGGAATCGGGCGTGATCACCGTTGCTCAGCCTTTGGACTACGAAACCCTAGCGACCTATGACCTGATGGTTCAGGTGGTCGACAACGGGCTGCCGCCCATGGGAAACCAGAAGGCAATTCGGATTCAAGTGATCCCAGCCGAACGTCCCCCGACGCTGGTTCAGAACAGCTTTAGCGTCCCGGAGAACTCACTCGCCGGATCCGCGGTCGGAACGCTGGTCGTTCACAGTCAGAACGATCCCACCGGCTTTGAGTTTTCTTCGAGCGATGAGGAAAACCCGCTGTTGCTATTCGGTGGCAGGGTCACCCTCGACCCGGTGAGCGGCGCATTGACGGTGGCTGAAGGAGCGGTACTGGATTTTGAATCCAGCGCATTACCGCTGACCGACCAGATCGTGCTGAGCCTCAACGGTGAGCAAGCGGCGGTGGTGGAAATCAGTCTGCATCTGCTCGACGTCAACGAGTCGCCGCTGATCGTCTCGACTCGGCTCGAATCGCCGCGAGGATTACCGGCGGGGCGGCCGTTTGCTCGGCTAGATGTCTATGACCCTGACGGGGATGAGCTGACGCTAGAACTGCTGCAAGGAGCGGCTCAAGGGTTGCGATTGGTCGAAGGCAACCGGCTGATGATCGAGCCGGGCTCCGAACTGGATTTGCAAGAGCTCTGGCCAATTGAAATCCTCGTGCAGGCGACCGATTCGTCGGGTCTTTCAACGGTCGCAACCATCGAACTGGACCGCGGCGAGCCGCTGCAATTCGGAGCGACCATCGGCAATGTCATCGCGACCACCGGCCAGTTGCTCAATTTTGCGCTGCCGATCGAGTATCGCAGCAGCTTGATTCGCTCGCTCAACATCCTCAGCCCCACCGGCTCGCTGCCGCACGGTTTGAACTTCGATCCCTCGAGCGGTCGCCTCAGCGGGATTCCGATGCCACAGCCGACGAGCAATCTGCGGTTGACTGTTGAAGTCATGGAGTTCGACGGCGAGGTTGAGATCCTGAAACACCAGGAGTTTGAACTGTCGGTCCTGCGATCGGGCACCCCGCTGTTCAATCAGTTCAATCCGCTGGACGTCGACGGCAACGGACGGATCGAGCCGATCGACGCGCTGCGGGTGATCAATGTGATGGCCAAATACGGTCTGGGCGAAGCGGCTGTGCTGTCGGAACAAGTGGGTCACTTCGCCGACACCTCAGGCGACAACCAAGTCCTGCCAATCGACGCCCTGCACGTGCTGAACTATCTGACACGGCGCAACATCGAACGGAAAGGTGAGTCCGGGGCCGTACTTGCTGCTGGGGCGGTACCAAGCGACACTGCCACCAAACGCGAAGCCAGCGCCAGCGATTTGGCGCTCCAACAATGGCTGCAGGAATCGTCCTTGTTCTAACGCTTGATCGGAATCCCCCTGTGCCAGAGTCAGCTTTCCGCAGCCGCCTTGCGGTCCACACCCTGACGACCAAACCGTTGTCGTTGGCCGAGGCGGCAACGCAATATGCGGCGCGGAACATCGGCGGAATCAGTGTCTGGGTCGAGGCGTTGCAGAACCTCAGCCCAGCCGAAGCGCGGCGGATCATCGATGACTGCGGCCTTCGCGTTCCAGCCCTGGTACGCGGCGGCTTCTTTTGCGATCCCTCGCCCACCGAACGACTGGCCCGCGTCGACCACAACCGGCAGCTGATTCAAACCGCGGCCGAACTGGGGGCCGAAATGCTGGTACTGGTCGTTGGCGCCACCCCCGGCCATCCGCTCGCAGAGCAACGTGGCTGGGTCCGTGATGGTATCGAACAACTGTTGGCTGACGCGCAGGCGAGCGGCGTGAAACTAGCCATCGAGCCGCTGCACCCGATGTACGCGGGCGACCGCAGTTGCATCAATCGCATCGCCGAGGCGCGGCAAATCTGCGAGGCGCTGCAACATCCGCAGCTCGGAGTGGCTGTCGACGTGTATCACGTCTGGTGGGATCCGGAGCTGAGAGATGAAATTCAGCGACTCGGCCAAGCCGGCACTTTGTTCGCCTATCACCTCTGCGATTGGCGAGTACCGACGCGAGATCTGCTCAATGACCGAGCGCTGATGGGCGACGGCTGCATCGACTTGCCAGCCATCACAGCGGCGGTGCGGGCCAGCGGATTTACTGGCTGGGAAGAAGTCGAAATCTTCTCCGAGGAGCACTGGCAAGCGGATCAAGGGGAGTTTCTCGATCGCATCGTGGCGCGCTATAACGAGCTTGCGCTCGCGCTGGCTTGATCGCAGCCCGTCGCGGTATTTTCCTGTCGGTCGCGCTCCTTCCGAAGAGATCCATCGTGGACGAACAAGTCCTGCTGCAACGCTGCCGCACGCTCGCCGGCTGTGCTCCTGATGCTCCCTGCGATGGCGATGCGCTGATCGGCGTGCTGCAGCAATTTCGGCCTGATGGCCTGGGACTCAGCAACCTGTTTGATGATTTGCCACAGGGTCCACCGTTACAACAGCGGCTGCGACAACTGTATGACGTGGCCGGAGACGCGGCTCGCCCAGGCGGTGGCCAAGACGCCTATTTCATCGTCCGCAACCCTCCCAGCCTCGACCCGCAACGGGCCCAGACCGCAGCCCTTGAGTGGCTGCGGTCGCTGCTGACCCTGG
>CALELC010000343.1 GCA_937904535.1 uncultured Planctomycetaceae bacterium | reverse complement strand
GGCGGCTGAGTCATCGTGATGCTGGTTGAGGTGGAGGTGAAGGATTCGGTTCCGCCAGATCGCTGCGCCGCCAAGGGACGCACTGCTGGCCGTCATGATAGTAAACGCGGTCACGCCCGGCGCGTTTGGCAGCGTACAACGCTTCATCGGCCCGGCGAATCAGTTGCACGGAATCCGACTGAACCGATTCAGCCGGTGCCGCTGGTTCACTCAGCCCGCAACTAAGCGTCACCCGCAACGGCTGGGTCGCCGCCGCAATGGGCCGGTTGGCCAGTTGCCGGCGAAACTCGTCAGCTCGCTCCGCCGCTGCCTCCAAGGTTCCCGGTAGCAGCAACGCAAACTCCTCTCCGCCATACCGGGCGATCAAGTGAGCGTTCTCAAATTGCTGTTTCAGTTGCCCTGCGACCTGCTGCAAGACCGCATCACCGGCTTGGTGGCCCAAAGTATCGTTGATGTGTTTAAATTGATCGATATCGATCATCGCGAGTACAAACCGCTCACCGCCATTGCGATAGGTCGTCAGGAGTTCGTGTAGCTTCTGATCAAACGATCGCCGATTGAACAGTTGCGTCAGTCCGTCGGTACGGGCTTCCGTGAGGTAGGACTGGATCTGACGCGACTGGTGATCGAGCTGCTGTTCAGCGGATTCCAGCCGCTGTTGCAACTGCTGATTGCTCTGAATGATTTCCTCAAGCAGGCTAGCCAGCCGTCGCTCACTCGGCGTTGTTTCGCTGTCTCGCTGGAGTTCCTCAGCGAGGCTAACCAAGCGGTTGTGATGACGGGAAACGACAGCGGAATACTCGCCGGCCCACCGCATCCACTGATGCAACAGGGCCAGAATTTCGTGCCGGTCGGAGGCGGTGAGCGATTCCTGGGGCTGCTGAGCCAGCGGTGAGTTTGCCTGCGAACGGGCGCGGTACCAGAACCTGCGTGAAAACAACAGCGTCACCCCGAGCAGCACGGTCCCCGCACCGAGCAAACCGCCCAACAGCAGACTCCAGCCCGGATCACTCTGCACCACGGCCGCCCTTCTTTGCCTCCGAAATCAGCATCGGGTCACTGAACCAGCACCCGGCCACCAGCCTCAGCATCGCTCCCCCCTTGTGCCTGCGCTCCATCCACATCGCTCACGTTAAAGACCAGCAGTCATGAGCGGAAACTTCGCCGATCCCCTGGGCCTTAGCCGTTTTGCTCAGCCGATCCATTCTCATGCCAACACATCTACCCCCTAGCCAATCAGGCGACGATCAGGATCATAGCGGATCTCAGGAACAGTCGGGATACGAACTCTGCGCTCCACAGACGCTCGCTAGCGGCCTAGCCCTGCGAATCATCAGGCAGGAACAGCGTCACGGCCCGCCACTTTGCGTTTTTGACTTGGTAGGCCCAGTCAGCGGCAAGCAGCTGAGAATCGTTGCTTTTGAAGCAGGTTCCACCATCGCCCAGACCTCGCCAAGTAACCGCAACTGCCGTGGCGAGGACTCCTTTGGGACAGCGAACCCGGAACGTTGACTAACTGTCCAAAGGATGGCAGTCAAGCGAAACGTTTTTTGCAGGCGGCGAAACCGGCCTCATGCTGACAGTTTCATCCCGATCCACATCGGTATTGCTAGCGTTAGCGGGAGAGCTTATTGCCTTATCGGGCGATAAAGGCTATGATCTAGCCCTCGCTGCAAGTTCGAGAACAACGGAGACTCGGTATGCCTCTTCATTTCACTCAGTCCTGCCCTACTTGCGGTCGTCGGGTGCAGGTCCACACGCGCTTACTGGGTCAGAAAGTCGCCTGTCAGCACTGCCACGCCGAGTTTGTGGCGAGTTCGGCCGATGACGACCCAAGCTGGGGTGATTCGTCCGCCAACCTGCTGGCGCGTGTCGAAGAGGCACTCAAGCGCAGCCAGCCGAAGGTGACGTCGCCGGTCTAGACCGGAGCGCTGGGGCCGCAGTGCTTTTCTATTCGCTGCACCACAGATGCGGTCGCCCGATCAAGTGCTGCAGGTCAGCAAAATACTCGGGATAAGTTTTGGCGGTGCACGCCGGGTTCAGAATGCGGACTCCGGGGACTTTTAATCCGGCCAGCGCCAAGCTCATCGCCATGCGGTGATCCTCGTAAGTCTCGAGCGTTGCGGCTTGAAGCGGCCGCGGCGTGATCACCAAGCCGTCAGCGGTTTCGCTGACCTCTGCTCCGAGCTTCCTCAGCTCACAGGCCAAGTCGCCGATGCGGTCGGTTTCCTTAAAGCGATTGTGCGCCACACCGCGAATCGTCGTCGGCCCCTCGGCGAACAATGCTACGACGCTGAGCGTCTGCACCGTATCGCTAATGGAGTTCATGTCGATATCGATGCCGCGAAGCTGCGGCGGTCCGGCAACGGTGATGGAGTCAGCACGACGATCGACGCGACACCCCATTTGCTCCAGACAGTCGACAAAATGCACGTCGCCTTGCAGAGCATCGATCGAGAGCCCCTCGACGGTCACTTCGCCGCCGGTGATCGCGGCGGCAGCCCAGAAATAACTCGCTGCCGAAGCATCGGGCTCGATCGCATAGTTGCGACCGCGATAGCCATCCCGGCCATCGATCCGGCACATGAGCGACTCGGTTCCAGCGGCGGTCGTCGCGCCAGCCTGTAGTTCACACGCAGCTCCGAAGTCTCCGATGATCCCGGCGGTCATCTCGACGTACGGCCGCGATACCAATTCGCCGAGCACTTCGATGCTTACCTGCCGGCCGCTGATCGGTGCCGCCATCATCAAGCCGCTGAGGTATTGGCTGCTGACGTTCCCCGCGACCTGCAGCCGATCGCCTGACCACCCGGCCGTTGTAATCGACACGGGCGGGCAACCGCCGGGGCTTTCACAGCTCACCTCGCCATCGCTCACCGGTGTTAAGGCCGCGACCAAATCGCCGATCGGCCGCTCATGCATCCGCGCGACGCCGTGCAGACGGTAGCGGCCGCCCAGCGCCGACAGAGCTGCCGTGAGAAACCGTACGGTCGTGCCGCTGTTGCCGATGAACAGCTCGTGCGGAGCATCGCTGCGTCGCACCTGTGCCCGCGGCAGCCCTTCGACCTGTAGAGTGCGGCCCGCGTCCGACTGTGTGATCCCCACACCAATGGTCTGCAAAGCCGCAATCATCACCTCGGTGTCATCGCTCCGCAGCGCACCGGTGAGCGTCGACTGCCCGGCCGCAAACGCGGCGCAAATCAGCGCACGGTTCGTCAGACTCTTCGAACCCGGTGGCCGGATGGATCCCTGAACCGGTCCCGCAGGAACAACTTCAACAGTGGTGGTCAGCCCTTGGTGATCAGACAAGCGAGTTTTCCTGAACGTACGGTCTCGAACGAATCTCCCCCGAAAGATTGATTTTTCGGGGCGGCCCAGCGCCTGCGGATCGTATCGTGTTCCCCGCCTCAGGACAATTGACGGCTCGACCTTTGCGCAACCTCAACCGATCTACGGTTGCTCGATCACGGCATTTCCCCAAGACTCTCCAGCGGCGGTGATCCGCGGCAGCGTTCCAGACGCGGGCGGCAGCACGCGGGGCGATGGCAAGACTTCCAACAGCCAGCCGGCCTGAGCCGAGACGGGGACGACTTCGCGGCCTTCCTGCCAAAACGCGCGGACCAGTGACGCCCAACTCTGCGGCTGGCCGCGACTCTGCGCGATGCCCTGACCGAGCGCCGCGACCACCACACCGGATTCGAGGTATTCCATCCCGCGCTGTTGGTGACAAATGCCGGCGAGTGTTAACTGCGGACCAAACAAGTCGAAACGCAAGGCGATGCGATCGTATGGCAGGTCGCGCGCGACGCCGTCTTCTGGCAGGTTGATATCAAACCCGAGTTGTGACTCAGCCGATCGCAGCAGCGACTGACCGATGAAACCGCCGCTGGCCAGCAGCGTACCGGAGACATCGACCGCTGAGCCGGGGTCGATTTGACAGCGTTCCAGTCGTACTGAGGCGCGGCCGGTTAAGCGGTGCGGCACGTTGTGCAACAGTTCACTCAGTTCCACTTGATCAAAACGCGATCCACCGAGATCAAGCGACCAACCAGCCGCATCGACTTTCCACTGCAGCGTGCCGGTAAACGTTGCATCCGCGCCCAAGTTGCGCATCGCGGGCAAGTAGTCGGCCAGCGCCGAACAGGGCAGGGCAATGTCGCCGCTCTGCAGCGTCCACTCGGTCGACGCGATCCGGCCGCTGCGGTCGCGGACTACTGTGATGTGAACCGGAGCATCGCTGTGCTGGGCGGCCGGCACACACTGAATCATCGCTTCGATCCGCTGATCGACCGGCCGAAGCCAAGTATCGACGTCGCGGAGCGTCATCGAACCGCTACGGCTGTGGATCGTCAAATCATCAGCCGCCATCCGCACCGGACGGGTTGTCAGTTCTGGCTGACATAAAAACCGGTCATGAATGATTCGCCAGACGTAAGCCAGTTGCTCGGACTGCAACTCAGGCTGAGAGAGCCGGATGGCATTCTTGGTATCCCCGTGGACCCAGGTCACCATCCGCACCCGTCCGACTTCGGCTTGCGTTTCTGGCTCCAGCAGTCGCACACCACTTAGCCGAATCGTTTTCGGAGCCGGGTACTCGAGCAACTCGATTGACACACCGACGCCGAGTTCATGCGACAGCTCACGCTCCATCGCCCGGCGGCAGTAATCGCCATACCAAGGCGTGCAAGTGACGGCGACGAAAAGCACACACAGCAAGGTGGGAACCGCGCAGCAGAAAACGAACAGCAGCCGTGCGACGGCGCGTTGTGTTCGTTCGTGCATCCTTGCCCACTCCTCACTGAAGATTCGCCGGATTCACCCTCCGGCTCGCTGCTGACCTGCGAGTTTCGTTGCCTGCCTGGTAACTGCCGGGGTAAGCGGCTGCATGGCTGACGCCCTGGCGCTCCACGCAGCAGACGCCGCGGCGTTCTTGTTGGCCGTCCTCCTGCCGTGCCAACCCCGCTTTTACCAACGTTGTGTTAGACCTTGCGTGCCATCTCCTGGAACAGTTGGTACCGAGCTTGCATTTCCGCAACACTATCGCCGCCGAACTTGTCGACGAGTGCCGCCGCGACTTCAAAAGCGACCACGGCTTCGATGATCACGCTTGCCGCCGGCACGGCGCAGACATCACTCCGTTCATACGCCGCCTTTTGTGGTTCCTTTGAAGCCCAGTTGATCGATTCCAAGGGCTTGCGGAGCGTCGCGATCGGTTTCTTAGCCGCTCGAACGATCAGCGGCTGGCCATTGGTCATGCCTGCTTCGAGCCCGCCTGCATTGTTGCTTGGACGGACGTAGCCAAGCGTCGGTTCGCCGGCGCGAGCGGGATCAAAGTGAATCGGGTCGTGGACCTTGCTGCCCGGCAGGCGGGCGGATTCAAAGCCCATGCCGATCTCGACGCCTTTGATCGCCTGCACCGCCATCACCGCCTGGGCCAGTCGCCCGTCAAGCTTGCGATCCCACTGGGCATGAGTGCCTAAACCAAACGGCAACCCTTCGACGCGCACCTCCAGCACGCCGCCCAGCGTGTCGCCTTCGGTGCCAGTCCGGTCGATGAACTCAATGAACTCGTCGTTCCGCGACGGATCCAGACAATAGATCACCGACTGGTCGCGAAGTTTACGGTGCTCCTCGATACTTCCCGGCGGGGTGTCGATTTTCACGCCGCCTAGTTCGGTCACGTAGCCGATCGTGGTGATCCCAAACACCGCCAGCAACTGTTTGGCCAGCATGCCCGCAGCAACACGAACAGCGGTTTCGCGGGCCGAAGCCCGTTCCAAGATCCCACGGATGCTGCCGAGGTATTTGACAGCGCCGGTCAGATCGCCGTGTCCGGGGCGCGGGCGTTCCAGGTCCTTGAGCCGCTCGAGTTTGTAATCGCGGTTGATCACTTGCAGCGTGAGCGGGCTGCCCAGCGTTTTGCCCTGCCAGACACCGGTCAGCACATCGACGGCGTCGGTTTCCAGTTGCTGCCGCTTGCCACGGCCATAACCACCCTGGCGCCGCACCAATTCCACGTTGATCGCCTGCTCATCGATCTCCAGCCCAGCAGGAAATCCGTCGATCAGCGCGATCAGTGCTTTACCATGTGATTCTCCAGCGGTCCAATATCGCAGCATGTCAGACGGGTCGGTTGGGGATAGGAACAATGGGAAGCGGTATGAGGGCGACGGCCGCTAGCGACACACACGTCATTCGCGCCGTGCAGGCTGCTAGCGATTGCCGCAGCATTTTTCCGGCGACGGCCGAACGACAACGGCCGGTCCGAATCTTAGTTTCACACGTTTTTTGCCGATAGGGCGGCTGGGTAATCTGCGACGTGTGGAAAGCAATTTCTCGACAATGGTTTCTGTTGGCTCTGGTCGTCTGCCTAGCGATCGGGTTTGGGCTGCCGGACCTGATCCGCCCGCTGGCCGAGCTTGGGCTGCTGCGGTCGTTGATCACGGCCTCGGTGCTGTTTCTGATGGGACTGACGCTCAATGCCCGCTCGGTCAGTCGGGCGGTGCGTCGCCCGATGCCGGCCTTGCTGGGGATCGGGCTCAACATGCTAGTGGTCCCACTGCTGGCTTTACCGCCACTCTGGCTGCTGTCGACCGAGATGAGCGGCGGCTTGATCGTCGCCTCGCTCGTCCCCTGCACGCTCGCTTCAGCCGCCGTTTGGACACGCAAAGCGGGAGGAGACGATGGCGTGGCGATGGTCGTCTCGGTGGTCACCAACCTGAGTTGCTTTCTCGTTGCGCCGTTAGGGTTATGGCTGATTCTCGGTCAGGTTACCGAAATCTCCGCTGCGGACCAAATCACAAATCTGGCGATCTGGGTGGTGTTGCCGCTGATCGCCGGGCAACTGGTGCGGCGGATGTACTTGGCCCACTGGGCAGCGGCTCATCAAACACAGCTGGCGACGCTGGCCCAAACGGGGATTCTGGTGATGGTGGCCTTTGGCTCAGTCGCTTCAGCGGATCACATTGCCGATCGACCTGGCGACGGCATCACCAGCGGGATCGCGCTGGAAATCCTCGCCGCCGGCGCGATGGCGATCGGCATCCACTGCGTCACGCTGGCAACGGGAGTGGCTGCGGCGCGGGCTTTGGGAGCGACTGCGGCCGAGCAGATCGCGGTGGGGCTGGCCGGTAGCCAGAAGACTTTAATGGTCGGATTGCAAATTGCACTGGACTGCGGCGTGAGTGTCCTGCCGATGATCATCTACCACGTTGGCCAATTGATGCTCGACACCGTCGTCGTTCAGCGATGGGCGGAGCGGCAAATAGCGGCACCTGCGGACGACCAGCCAGAAAAGCAGCCATGACGGGTGAATCTACGGCTCGGAAGCCTTGAAGAAAAACGGGTGCTCCGCGTAGACTGCATGCGACGCCGCTGTACTAGGCCAACGGCACTCCCTTTGCTACTGACTCCTTTGTGATTCCCATGAAAGACGGCATTCACCCTAAATACCAGCCCACCACCGTCACCTGCGGTTGCGGCGCTACCTTCGAAACCCGCAGCGTGCGGCCCGAGCTGAAGCTCGACATCTGCAGCCAGTGCCATCCGTTCTACACCGGCAAGCTGAAGTTCGTCGACACCGCCGGCCGGATCGATAAGTTCCAGAAGAAGTTTGCTGCCGGCACCTACGCCAGCTTGCAGCCCAAGTCGGCCAAGAAAAAAGCGGTCAAGAAGTAGCGAATCGACGCCCGGCCCAGGCAGGTTGCCGACAGCGGCGTCCCAATCAACCGTTGCGTTTAAGGGGTCAGAAGTCAATTGCCGCCAGCAGCCCTGCGGGCGCTGGGCACAATCGACTCCTGACCCTTTAACTTGTTTTACCGCGGAGTTTCATGAGCGGCTCGATTCGCAAAATTCTCGAAGAAAAGTACGCGCGCTTCGAGCAACTTGAGCGCGAAATGTCTGACCCCGCCGTGCTGGCCGATGGAGCACGCATGGGCGCAGCGGCGCGCGAACACGGCGGGCTCGCTCGACTGGCAACCAAGTATCGCGAGTTCAAAAAACTCAGCGAAGACATTGCCGGCTGCCAGGAAATGGCCGAAGCCGCGGAAGACGCCGAAGAACGCGAAATGGCCGAGGCGGAACTGGTGGAGCTGCGGGCCCAGCGGGAAGCCGTCTGGGATGAACTGCTCTCGATGACCGTCGGCGGTGAAGATGCTCACCGCACGCGCTGCATCATGGAAATCCGCGCCGGTACCGGCGGCGACGAAGCCGCGTTGTTTGCCCGCGACCTGTATGAAATGTACCGCCGCTACGCCGATCTCAAGGGCTGGCGGACGGAGATCATGGACCACAGCGCCACCGAAATGGGCGGATTCAAAGAAATCACGCTCACCTTTGAAGGCGAAAACGTCTACCGCGATCTGCAGTACGAAAGCGGCGGACACCGCGTGCAGCGCGTCCCTGAAACCGAAACCCAAGGCCGGATCCACACCTCCGCCGCGACCGTGGCGGTCATGCCCGAACCCGAAGACGTGGAAGTTACCCTGCGGCCCGAAGACTATCGCATCGATAAGTTCTGCGCTTCGGGTCCGGGCGGGCAACACGTCAACAAAACCGAGTCGGCGATCCGCCTGACTCACCACGAGACCGGAATCGTGGTGCAGTGCCAGGACGAAAAGAGCCAACACAAGAATCTGGCCAAGGCGCTGCGGGTGCTCAAAACCCGCATCTACGAGAAGAAACGCGAAGAAGAAAACGCCAAGCGAGCGGAAACACGCCAGGGCCTGATCGGCTCGGGCGACCGCAGCCAGCGGATTCGCACCTACAACTTCCCTCAGAACCGGCTGACCGATCACCGCATCAACCTGACGCTCTACAAGCTCGACCAGATCATCGCGGGCAACGTCGCACCGGTCACCGACGCGCTCATCGAGTACGACCGCGA
>CALELC010000342.1 GCA_937904535.1 uncultured Planctomycetaceae bacterium | reverse complement strand
ACCCGCAGCGTGCCCAATCCCTGGCTGGCGCCGATTCAGGGAGCTCGAGAAGTGAGAATCCAGTGTGCTAGTAACCTGACGTTTGATACGCCGAGCTTACAGGTGCGACCGGGTGAGCCGATTCGGCTGACAGTCGTGAATCCCGATGTCGTGCCACACAACTGGGTGCTGATCGAACCGGGGACGCTGGAACAGATCGGGCAATTGGCGAATCGGTTTATTGCTGACCCCGATGCTCCGCTACGCCATTATGTTCCCGAAAGTTCGGACGTTCGGGTCTACACCGACATCGTGCCGTCACGAGAGGAATTCAGCATCTACTTCCGGGCTCCCGAACGTCCGGGACGCTACCCCTACTTATGTACTTTCCCGGGGCACTGGTCGGTGATGAATGGCGAACTGATTGTTGCGCCCTGATGGGAAGTGAGTGACTGCAAACGCGGCCCGTGTGGCAGCCTGAGTCACGAGTACTCGGTTTTAACGGACGTTGACTTGCAACTCCGTCGGCCGCAGATGCAAAGTCGGAAGATTCTAAAACTTTATCATAGAACGTGATGTTTAAGTCTGATCCTGATCCCCTCTTGGGCCGCTGCTGTTGGGCTGGTATTGCTGCCGCAACCATGACGTTGCTTTGGGCGAGCCACACGCCGGCTGGGGCTGACGAACCGGTAGCGACCGCGCCGGCGGTGGACTTTGCTCATGAAGTATTGCCGATCCTTCAGCAACATTGTGTGGAGTGTCATGGCGGCCGCGAAGCGAAGGGCGGCTTCTCGCTCAACACACGTGAACTCCTGTTGGATAGCGGTTACGTAGAACTCGGTGATCCGGATGCGTCATATGTGATCGAATTACTTGCATCCGAAGATCCCGACGTGCAGATGCCTCCGCCGCAAAAGCCGCGGGTTTCGGCTGAGGAGCAACGGCGGTTACAGCGGTGGATTGCGGCGGGGCTGCCGTGGGACGACGGCGTGAGTTTCGCGGCGGCGTTCGAGCCACCACTGAAGCCGCGACGTCCGGACGTTCCGCCACCGGTCGCCAACCGCACGCACCCCGTGGATCGAATCATCGATGCTTACCTGCAGCGGCATGAAATCGAATTGCCAGGAGAAATCGATGACGCGACGTTCCTGCGCCGCGTGTCGTTAGACCTGGTAGGACTGCTGCCGGAACCCGAGATGCTCGCGGCGTTCCTTGCGGATCCGTCGGCGGATAAGCGCGAGCGGGTGATCGATCAGTTGCTCGCGAACGACATCGCATAAGCCGATCACTGGCTGACGTTTTTCAATGATCTGTTGCGAAACGACTACAGCGGCACCGGCTTCATTACCGGTGGGCGACGGCAGATCAGCGGCTGGCTGTATGATGCGCTGGTTACCAACAAGCCGTTCGACGTGATGACGCGTGAACTAATCGCTCCGCCCTCCGATGCGAGTCGTGGTTACATCGACGGCATTCGCTGGCGTGGCGAGGTGAGCGCCGGACAGACGGTTGAAATCCAATTTGCCCAGAGCATCGCCCAGTCGTTTCTCGGTATCAATCTGAAGTGTGCCTCGTGCCATGACAGTTTTGTTGATCGCTGGACACTCGACGAGGCCTTTGGACTGGCTGCGATCTATTCGGAACGGCCGCTCGATATTCACCGCTGTGATAAGCCGATCGGGCGACAAGCCACTGCCAAGTGGTTGTTCCCGGAGATTGGCCAGGTCGATCCGCTGGCTCCCCGAGAGGAGCGGTTGCAGCAACTTGCTGGGCTGATGACGCACCCCGACAACGGACGGTTCACCCGGACGATCGTCAATCGGCTGTGGTACAAGCTGATGGGGCGCGGGATCGTCCACCCGCTGGACGCAATGCAGAGTGAGCCTTGGAATGCGGATCTGCTCGACGAATTAGCGGTGGCGTTGTCCGATCATCAGTACGACCTCAAAGCCGTGTTGCGGTTGATCGCGACTTCCCGGGCGTATCAATCACCCAGCGTGGTGCAGGAATCGCAATCGGGAGCCGAGTACGTGTATCGCGGCCCGGTTGCTCGGCGCCTGTCGGCCGAACAGTTTCTCGATGGGGTCTGGCAGATCACGGGAGCTGCGCCGCATCAAATCGACGCGCCGATCTCACGCGGTGTAGTTGATGGAGCGTCGACCGCGGATGCGTCCTTACAAGCGGAGTGGATTTGGGGCGATTCGGCTGCGGAGGGCAAAACGCCGCCTGCAGGTGAAACAATTGCATTTCGCACTCAGTTCGACTTATCGAGTCCGGTCCAGCGAGGCGGTGCGGTCGTCACCTGCGACAATGCATTCGTGTTGTACGTCAACGGACGCGAAGTGCTCCGCGGTGACAACTGGAGTCAGCCGCAAGCGATCGCTCTGCACAGCCTGCTCAAGCAGGGGAAAAACGAAATCACGGTGATCGGTACCAACGCTGGTGACAAACCCAACGCCGCTGGGCTGTTTTTCGAATCGCATCTGGTGCTGCAGGATGGTGGCAGGCAAGTCATCGCGAGCGATTCGTCTTGGCAGTTCAATCCGCATCTACCAGCACCAAAGGAGGGGCGGATCGGTAAGGCGGCTGGAGATTGGAAGCCCGTAACGGTGGTCCCGCCGGTAAGTGTTTGGACTAAGGCGATCGAAGCCGTCGCGCCCGGGCAGTTGGCGTTGGCCAGCAGCGGCAATGTGCCGATGGTCCGAGCGTCGCTGATGAAGAATGATTTCCTGATGAAGGCGCTCGGACGCCCGCTGCGCGAGCAGATTGTCTCGATGCGGCCCGATGAGCTAACGACGCTTGAAGCGATCAATCTCTCCAACGGCCAACAATTGGCTGATGCGCTGCATACTGGAGCTCAGCACTTGTTGGATCAGCCTTGGGAGGATTCCGAATCGTTGCTCGAGCACGTGTTTCGATTTGCCCTCAGCCGCGATCCGACCGAAGATGAAAGACGGTCTGCGACGGAGTTCTTAGGTGACACGCCGACCGTCGAAGGCGTCGAAGATGTGCTGTGGTCCATTTTCATGCTGCCAGAGTATCTATTAGTGCGCTAGGCTCCGGCGTTCACTGCTAATTCTCGGTCTGGGGGCAGTGGTCGGTTTTTAGAGTATCGATTTGAAATGCGTTTGCGATCGTTCGAGTTATGACATACGACTTTGATCCCACGGCACCAGCAAAGGTGATTCGGCGAGATTTCCTCAAGCAGCTGTCGGCGGCGACGGCCGCGGCGCTTGCGTGTTCGGCACCTCGCCTGCTTGCCAGTGATGCTGCGCAAGGTGTCACGCACCCGACGGCAACCGCGGATGCCTGCATTTTGCTGTGGATGGGCGGCGGCATGGCCGCACCTGAAACGTTTGATCCCAAACGCTACGAACCGTTTCGTAAGGGATTGCCGGTGAAGGAAATGCTGAGCACCTTCCCGGCGATCAACACGTCGGTGGACGGGCTGCAGATCTGCCAAGGGCTAGAGCACACAGCCCAGGTAATGGACCGGGCCACGCTGATTCGCTCAGCGGTCCAGGCCGACCTCGGCAGTATTTTGCACTCGCGGCACCAGTATCACTGGCACACTGGCTATGTGCCGCCTCAAACCGTTGCTTGTCCGCACTTGGGATCGTGGATTGCTAAGGTGCTCGGCCCACGCAACCCGGTGATGCCAGCGTTCGTCAATATTGGTCAACGACTCGAAGGGATCGGCGAAAGCGAAGAACTGAAAGCATTCACGACCGCTGGGTTCTTCGGCAGCGAATTTGGGCCGATGAACCTACCGTTTCCCGAGGAAGCGGCTCGTGCGGTGCGGCCGCCCGGTGAAATGACCAACGAGCGATTTATCAACCGCAACCGCTTGTTCCGTCGGATGGTTGATAGCAGTCCGCAGCGTTCGTTCATGAGCGACTACCAGCAGGAATCGATGTTGCGGGCGCTGGACAACGCGCACCGCCTGCTCAGTTCAACAGATCGTCAGGCGTTCGATATCTCGTTGGAGCCTGAGGAAAGCCGCCAGGCGTACGACGTCAGCCATTTTGGGCGAGGGTGTCTGCTGGCCCGAAGACTTGTCGAATCGGGCGCACGCTTTGTCGAAGTGACCACCGAGTACGTGCCGTTTCTGCACTGGGATACCCATGCCAGTGGACACGAGACGGTCGCTCGAATGCATCGCGAAATCGATCAGCCGATCGCTCAATTGATTCGCGATCTGGAATCGCGTGGACTGTTGGAGCGGACACTGGTAATCATAGCTTCTGAGTTCAGCCGGGACGCGCTCATCGAGGGGGTTCCCGGTTCGACTGCGACGGACCAGGCACTGGAAAACGTCGATGTGGTCACCGAAATGAAACATTATGGCTTGCACCGACATTTTACGGGCGGGTCGAGCGTGGTGATGTTTGGCGGCGGGATGAAGCGCGGGTTTGTGTATGGAAAGACCGCCGATGAACGCCCGCTGGTTGCGATTGAGAATCCGGTCACGATTACAGATCTGCACGCCACGATTATGACGGCGATGGGGATCAATCCAGCGACCGGATTTGATATTGAAGGCCGACCGTTCTATGTCACGGAAGACGGCAAGGGACGCCCTGTGAGGGAGCTGTTTGCCTAAAGCACAAACGCATGTGTTGAACTTACGGCGGTGACGGACTCACTCCGTTGCAGGCTGTTCCGAGTCGCTCCAGATTTCTGACAACAGGGAAAACACTTCCGGTTCGCTGTCGTGCAATTCGGCCCGATTGAAAGGGTAGAAATCGTTGACGCCGAAAAACGCCTCTGTCATCTCCGCAAAGAACTCTTGGGGATTCGTAAGTCCATAGTGACGGACGCGTCGACCATCATATAGCAGCGCTTCCTCACCACGTCCGCTGGCTTGAAAACGTTCATAAGCTGCGACGATAGGTGGATGGTGAAAGCCGAGGATTTGGTCGTGATAGGCATGGGCTAACTCGTGCAGAATGACCCAAGGCTGCTCATTGATGTTTCGGCGAGTCGGCAGATCAGCGGCGCGCGGGAGGTGCACGCACTTGGCTAGACTCGTGTCGTAACCGTTCGCTTTGAGCCAGCCGGCGCTCGGGTGGTACTGCATCGACTGCAGGTCACCGCAGTCGAGGTCCAACACAATCGTGAATCGCTGCAACTCTCTAACCCGTGCCTGCGGCAGGACGATCTTGATCTCAAACAACTTTGCCTCAAGAAAGGTGAATGCCTGCGCGCCGAGTTCCGCGTCAGCTCCCGCGAGCAACCGGTCGTCGATCAGGACACGCCAACCAGAGGCGTCGCGGGCCGTGCGGGACGCGGGTTGAGGCTGTTTTGAATCCGCTCGGGCGGTACTTCCCTGCAAGTTTGTCAGCATGCATGCGAGGCCAACGACGACAGCAGCGAAGGATCGCATCACAGAAGACCGGTTGTGAGTGCTCAGGTCGTGGGGGGGAACTCGCTGAACAGCGTCGGCAGGACAGCATCAAACTGGCCACGGGTCAGGACGCTTGAAAATCCATCCTGACGTGCTTTGGACAGGCGGGCCGGCTGGACATGCGGACCGTAGGCGATGGTGACGGCCGCGGGAGCGGTTGCGGCTGCCTGCTGCGCAACTTCGGTCGATGCCCCCGCGCGTGTCGCCAGGTCCACGATGATCCAAGCCGGATCGGATGGCCAACTTTCGGGCCATTTGCCGAGCAGCGAAAACGGACGGCCGGATCGCTGAGCCGCCGACTGAACGCGGCTCGCGAACAGCAGATCGCCGGAGAAGAACCACACTCCGCCGCTGGCGGGCTCAGTCCCAGCCGACGGCGTAACGTTGTCGCCGGAAGTGTTGCCAGGTGTCGTCATGGCAGCGACTCCAGTGGCTGGTCACTCGGCGCGGCAGCGATGTCCTGCATCATCGCCATCGGTAGCACGAAAATCTTGCCGTCACCGATCTGACCATCGCGGCCGGTTCGCGCGGCGGTGCGGATGGTTTCGATCACGCGTTCGAGTTGGTCTTCTTCGACGCCAATTTCCAGCGTCAACTTTCGCAACAAATCGACGCGATATTCGTTGCCGCGAAAACGGGCGGTTTGGCCGCGTTGGCGTGCGTAGCCTTGTGCGTCGCACACGGTGAGTGACTGCACGCCAATCTGGGCGAGCGCCGCGCGGACGGTTGAGAGTTTGGTCGGCTGAATGGTGGCAAAGATCATTCGCACGTGACGGTCTCCATGGCCCCGGATTGGCTGCTGCGGATCATCGCATCCAAGGTCGCCTGCGTTCGCAGAGCCTGAGTTTGAAAGGGTGTGAGATCTTGATCCGAACCGAGCCGGGCGATCATGTTTCGCTCCTGCGAGCCACTGAATGAGTGTGAAGTCGCGGTCCCGGCACGATCATGAATCCAGACTCGCGCCGGCCGATCGATCCAGGGACGAGTGAAGTCATCGCACACCACCGACGCCTGATCACCGGCCCACTCACACCACTTGCGTGTCGCCGTATCATACCCGCAATTGAGCGTGGCGGTGACATCGTCGGCGAACCATAGAATGGCGTTCGTGCGGAACGCGACCCCGTCGCGCAGGTGCGTTTGCGCGAACACTCGCTGCGGAACTCCGGCCGCCAGCACGGCGCACCCAGCGGCATACCAACCCAAATCGAGCAAACTGCCGCCGCCGAGCGATGCGTCGCGGCGGTGGTCCTGGTCCTGGAACGGTTCAAAGAATGACACAGCGACGCTCACGTGTCGCAGTTTGCCGAACTTGCCCGCCTGCAACCAGTTCTGCAGAGCTACGGTTCGGTCATGATGCAGCCAAGCGGTGGCATCGAGCCAGCGAACCCCGGCCGCCGAACAGGCTGCGGCGATTTCCGTAGCTTCGCGATGGTTGAGGGCCAATGGCTTTTCGCACAGCACATGTTTGCCAGCGGCCGCGGCTGCCAAACACCACTGGGCATGCAACGCCGGCGGCAACGCGATGTAGACCGCATCGACCTGCGGGTCGTGGATCAATTGCTCGTAACCCACAACGGATTTGGCGATCCCATATTGGCCGCAGCACCAAGTCGCACGCGACGCGTCACGACTGCCAATCGCTGTGACTTCCACTCCCGGTGTCGACTGCAGGTCCGCGACCAAGCGACGAGTGATTCGGCCAGTACCCAGCACGCCAAAACGCATCAACAGACTCAGGGGCGAAAGGACACAAGCTGAAAATAGAAACAAACGTTCGATGCGCTCGCGTCACGCGGGACGACGACCCGACAACCCTTGCTGCGCAGCCGGACGCTACTGATTGCCGATTAGCGCCTGCACGGCGGCTCGAATATCCTGCTGACGCATCAGCGACTCACCGACCAAAATTGCTTTGACGCCGCCGTTGCCTAGTAGACGCACATCGTCGGCCGTCGCGATGCCACTTTCGCCGACGAGCAGCCGATCCTCGGGAATCAATTGACGCAGTCGCAGCGTGTGGTGCAGGTCCGTCTTGAACGTCCGGAGGTCACGATTGTTCACTCCCACCAATCGAGTACCGGTTGCGAGCACCGCATCGAGGTTCTCGGTGTCGTAGAGCTCAATCAGCGTCTGCAGGCCGAGTGCATGGGCTTTATCGTGCAGTCGCCGCAGCTCATCAGCGGTGAGACATTCAGCGATCAGCAGCACGCAGTCAGCCCCCGCAGCGCGAGCTTCGAGCAGCTGATACGAGTCGACGATGAAATCTTTGCGCAGCAAGGGGACAGCCACCTTTGCGCGTATGGCGCGGAGGTAATCAAGGCTGCCTTGAAAGAACGGTTCATCCGTCAGCACACTGATGCAAGCGGCACCCGATTCTGCATATGCCGTCGCGATCGCTACCGGATCGAAATCAGGGCGGATCAAGCCAGCCGAGGGACTGGCGCGTTTGACCTCGGCGATGAGCCGAACTTCGTCGCCTGCGGCCAAAGCCGCGTAAAAATCACGCGCGGCGGGTGCGTCCGCGATCTGGGCTCGCAACTCACTCTCTGGTGTGGCGGCACGATCCGCAGCGACTTTCTGCCGCGTACTGGCGACAATTTTGTCTAGGATGTTCGACATGGCTCAGTGGCGGAAGTGGCGGCGGCCGGTCAGGACCATCGCAATTCCGTATCGATCGCAGGCTTCGATCACCTCGTCATCCCGCCGCGAACCGCCGGGCTGAATGATGGCAACAATGCCTGCGTCGGCCGCCGCGTCGATCGAATCGGCAAACGGGAAGAAGGCGTCGGAAGCCAGTACCGAACCGCGAGCGCGGTCACCCGCCTTCTCGATCGCAATTTCGACACTGTCGACCCGGCTCATCTGGCCGGCGCCCACGCCGATGAGCGAGGTGTTTTGCGCTAGGACGATGGCGTTGCTTTTCACATACCGGACCATGTCCCAAGCGAAGGCCACATCATCCCACAGTCCCTCGGGCACCTGTGTGCGTGTTGCGGTCTTCCACTGCAATGGAATCGATGGCAAGCGATCGGCGTCTTGCACCAACACCCCGCCACTGATGAACCGCCGCTGCGGCGCAGATTCCGGTTCATCGAGTCGCCCGACTTGCATCAGGCGGACGTTTTCGCGCCAGCGTGGTCGTGTGGTCAACACACCGACAGCAGCGGCCTCAAAATCAGGAGCGACGATCGCTTCGATGAACAGCCCCGGCTCGCAAAGCACTTCAGCGGTCGCTAAATCGAGCGTGCGGTTAAAGCCGAGCACTGAGCCAAAGGCGCTCAAGGGATCACCCGCCAGCGCTTTCTGGCAGGCGACCGACAGCTTGTCCGCGGTTGCAGCTCCACAGGGGTTATTGTGTTTGATCACCGACACCGCCGGGAGATTCTGCCCCCGCACGATCTCTAAAGCAGAGTCGAGGTCCAGCAGGTTGTTATAAGACAACTCCTTGCCGCCGAGTTGGCGAGCGGTGACGAGGTTCGCTGTCCGAACGGTGGGGTCGTAGTACAGCGCTGCGCGCTGGTGCGGGTTTTCGCCGTAACGGAGCTGCGACTTGCGCCGCAGCGAAAAATGCAGAGTCGCGGGGAAATCGCGAGACATCGTTTCCCCGGCCAAGTAGTCGGCAATTCCGCGATCGTAAGCGGCCGTGTGCTCAAACGCTTCATGAGCGAGTTGCTGACGCAACTTCAGGTCGGTACCGCCGTTCTCTTCCAAGGCGGCGAGGATCTCACCGTATTGTTGTGGGCTCGTGGCCACGGTGACATGCGAGTGATTCTTTGCCGCCGCACGCACCAAGCTCGGACCGCCGATGTCGATTTGCTCGATGATCTCTTCCCGGGTGGCTCCGGCGCGGCTAGCGGTCGCCGCGAATGGGTACAGATTCACCACGATCAGGTCGATCGGATCCAGATCGTATTCTTCTGCCGCTTCCTGATGTTCGGGATTATCGCGCTTGGCGAGGATGCCCCCAAAAATACGCGGGTGCAAGGTTTTCAAGCGACCGTCGAGCAATTCCGGAAAACCGGTATACTCCGACACGTCCTCTACGCTGATTCCTGAGCTTTCCAGGTGTTGGCGCGTACCGCCAGTGCTCAAGATGCGAACCCCGGCGCGACGCAGCCCCATCGCCAAATCGACGATACCGAGTTTATCGCTGACGCTAAGAATCGCGGTTCGAATCGGAACAACGTTAGACACGGTAGATGTCATTCAAAGAGGGACGAAGGAGGCGAATTGCCAAGGCCAAGTATTAAGTGAAGTGCAGCAAACTTCAACCCGAGGAACGCGTCCGCCGGTTTAGCGGGTCGGGTTTCCCGCCCGTGGATTCCAACGGGCCATCACGGCGTCGGCGGTTGGCAATTCTGCCTGCGCTTGAAGCTGAGTTTCATCCACTGTCAAGCGAACATGTGCGACCACGTTGGTACCGAGCGGTAGCTTTTCATTCCAGGCAACATGCACGTCGATCCGGTCACCTGGAACCGGTCCGCTGGTGCCGGAACGCACAAGCGCTCGCAGTTCGCTGCCGGCGAAATTCCACTGGCCGAGCTGAGCGTCGGCGGGTTCCCGCTGCGGATCGACGATCGCGACGTTCAGTTCACCGTAGCGATCGAGATTGTCGAGCGAAACTAATTTGCCTGCTTCATCCACGACCTCCACCGCGAGATACATCCCCGTTTTTTCTTCTGCGTCATCAAAGCGGTGACCGCCGGAGAGGCCGGGATTGATCCGCACCGATGTCGGTTCCGCTGGCTCTTCGCGATAGAGCTTACGAACGGAGTCGGGCAATTGGATTTGTCCGGGGGGCGCTGCGGGATCTCCCGGTGGAAGCGGTTCTCCGAGATCGACGTCAGGGAAATCCAACTCTTCGGTGCCGGGTGGAATCGGCACCAGCGGTGGATCGACGGGATCGGGAATGGGCCGCGCAGGCAACTGCGGCGCGGCTGGTTCGCTGCGACGCGCTGGCGGATCGGTCACGCTGCGTTCGCTGCTTCGGCGAGGCTCTTCGACGGGCCGCGAGCGTCGCTCGGCGGGTACAGCGATCTGTGACTTCAGACGCTCCAGTTCGTCGGTGAGTACCTGATTGTGATAATCGGCCTCGTACAGTTGATCTTCGAGGACGCGGATCTCGCTGGCCATCTTCTGTTGGTACACGTCCCGATAGGCCGCTCCGCGGCAGCCGCCGGCGGCCAGAGCCGCCAGCACAATCAACGGCAGCCAGCGAGCCAGCTGCGCCGTGAAAGTGCGCGGCGACAGGTTTGCGTGCGATTGTCCAGGCGCAGCATCAGCCGAGCACTTGTAAGTCGGCTCAGCGATGGTGGGGCGAGCAATCAACGCGTCGCTTTCTCGACTGGAGAGGGCGGGGACGGTGCACCCGGGCACTGGGAGCCCAGGCACCGGAGGCCACGCGGCAGGAAACACCGCTGAGCCCATCTCGCTCTACCAGTCTGGCATCGTACCCGTCAAGACAGACTACCGCGAGCCCTCGCCCAGCGGTCGCTAATCGACCGTCTGCTACACCGCCACCACTGCTTTGATTGCCGGGTGCGGGTTGTAGTCGACGAGTTCAAAATCTTCGTACACAAAGCCGTCAATCGCTGCCGGCTGCGAGCGAATGTGGAGCGTTGGCAGCGGTCGAGGCGAGCGAGCGAGCTGAGTTTTCGCCTGCTCGAAATGGTTGTGGTACAGATGGACATCGCCAAACGTGTGCACAAACTCACCCGGCTGAAGCCCCGTGACCTGAGCCATCATCATCGTCAGCAGCGCATAACTGGCGATATTAAAGGGGACACCCAAAAAGACATCAGCACTTCGCTGGTAGAGCTGACAGCTCAGCCGACCCTCGGCGACATAGAATTGAAACAGCAGATGACAGGGCGGCAGCGCCATTTGGTCGAGTTGCGCGACATTCCAGGCCGACACGATCAGCCGCCGCGAGTTCGGATTCTGGCGGATTTCGGACTGTACCCAAGCGATTTGGTCGATCGTCTGGTCATCGGCTCCGGCCCACGAGCGCCACTGGTGTCCGTAGACCGGCCCGAGTTCGCCGTTCTCGTCAGCCCACTCATCCCAAATCGTGACCTTGTTTTCATTCAGCCAGCGGATGTTGGTCTCGCCGCGCAGGAACCACAGCAACTCGTAAACGATGGAGCGGACGTGCAGTTTCTTGGTTGTCAGCAGCGGGAACCCGGCCTGCAAATCAAATCGCAACTGCCTTCCAAACACGCTGCGGGTGCCGGTACCGGTGCGATCGCCGCGATCGATGCCGCTGGTCAGAATTTCTTCTAAGAGATTCAAATAGGTTTGCATGAGCGATGCTTGGGTAAGTCGTGTGATGCAGCGCTTCAGGCGGTCGGCAATACTGCGTCAAAGGTCCAGTGTCGATCGCTCGTCATCGTGACCCGTTCGCGATCAAAGCCGTGGGCCGCTACCAGCTCGCGGATTTCCGCCAGCGATAAGGCCGCCAACAGCGAATCGCGTAACATGGCGCGCGCCGAGTCAGACTCCTGAGCCGCATGTTGGGTGACCAATGCATCGACCTCGGCCAGCGTTGCGGGACGCGCCAAATCACGGATAAACAGGCGTCCGCCTGGTCGCAGCACGCGGATCGCTGCCTGCAGCGCCTGGCCCGGATCGGGGAGATGGTGGAACAGCGAATTGCTGATCACCAGATCAAACATTTCTTTTTGAAATCCTGGCAGCGTCTTGCAATCGGCTTGTTCTAACTGGATCCGATCGGTGTGCTGCGCGATTTCGATCCGTCGTCGGGCGAAATCCAACATTTCGACACTGGCGTCCACCGCCAGCACGCGCGCCGATTCCACGCGGTCGCACAGTTCGATCGGAATCAGGGCGGTACCGGTCCCCAGATCGAGCACGTCCGAGCCAATCGGGCCGCCGGCCTGCAGATCGTCGACGAAGCGCGAGTTGACCGCCGCGTGATCCATTTGATCGTACTCGCACGCCGCTTCATACGTGTCCATGACTTCCGGTTCCAACACCCGCTGTGAGAGTGTCTGGTTAGCGGCTGATTCAGCGCCCCCGTGCGAGTCCTGCGATTCAGAAGCCCAATGCGAATCGTCGGTAGGTCTCAGCGGAGGCATGATCCGTGTCCATAGCAACAACAGGCCGCCGGCGGCGAAGTAGCCTCCGGCATACTCATAGGTCATGCGGCGAAACTGCGGATCGAGAACCCAGTCGCCCCAGCTCAGAGGTCCGATTGGCAAGAATAGCCGGTTTTCAGGCAACGGCGAGTGGACGACTCCGAACAGCGTCAAGGCGGCGGTGGCGAACAGCACCAGCGCAGCCAACCGCAAGCGTTGATCGATGACGGCTGCCAATATCCAGGCCCACAGCAGACTTGTCAGGATAAAGCTGTTCGATAGCATCGTGAGCGTCGCCAGCTTGTGCCTTAATCGCACATCGCCCAGACCGTCGACAGTAAAACCGGCGGCGATCGCCGAGGGATCGCCTAGCAGTTGGCCTGGAAACGATAATGCCAAGAATGCCAGGGCTGGCACGCAGGCTAAGGCGACGGCCGGATAGTGACGGCGGGGTGTCGCGGCAAAACTCTGGGCGGTGATTTCGAGGCCGACGAACACGAGGATCGGCAGCACGACAGGGATCGGCAGGTAGGCATTGAGGACTTCGAAGTAGCCGATGATCCCTGCCGATCCAATCAGCAGTGCCGTCGCGAAGCAGTACGCAGCCCGGCCGCCCATCGCTTTATAGGCAGGGTGCCCGATGTACGGAGTGGTTTGAATGACGCCGCCTGAAAGGCCTGCGACAAGAGTCGCAAGACCTTCGATGGTGATCACGCCGCGGGTGTCATACTCATCC
>CALELC010000341.1 GCA_937904535.1 uncultured Planctomycetaceae bacterium | reverse complement strand
GGCAGTCTGGAGATGAGCCGCAAGCCAGAGACCAAGCCACACAGCCAGTCGTTCGGGGGAAGACTAGCGGCTTACGGAACCGATCAGCGTGAATCTCGATTCGCCCTGATGAAGCGGCAGACACTGTGAGCGAGTACCTGCTGGCGTGCCCCGTGCGGGAAACACACTTTTCATTCCACGACCGAATCACACCGGCGGCGCCGCGGATGTTGGGGCGCCGGTTGCACGGTGACCTCGACGGCGCAACCTCGCCAAAGCGATCAATAGGCATGACGCCGTGGTGAAGCCGAACCCGACAACCAGCGGCATCAGCATCGACAAGCGGCCATAATACAATTCAGTGGGATCCGGCACCACTAATGACATCCTGAGAATCTGATTGAGTTGCATGTATCCATCGACCGTCCCGATCACACCTATCAATACCGGCAGCATCGCCACTTGCATGCCCCTGCGAGCTCGGCCGGCCGCTGTCCGGAGCTGAATCGCTCGACCAGCAAGGTACAGTGCCAGCATGCCGGTGGTGTAGATCAGCACTCCGTAGAAATCGCGGAGCGAGTTAGCGACAAAGCCCAACGACGAATGAGGCCGCATGTCGGCAATGTTCACGATGGCGAGTCCAAGAGCGACACACGCGATCACATACCCGACAAATAAGAGCGAGAACTGCTTCACGGTGGCCTCCCACGCATGGCGAGGAGATGTCGAAAAGTTCAGGAGGAGCGGGGTTGGCGAGAGGCTGCTGATCGCAAACGCCCAAGAAGCCGACCGGCATCTTTCTGTTGGCTCCCAATGGACAGCATAGTGAGATCTGTTCATGGGAGATATCCGCATGACCAAGATTTGCAAGGTCGGAATCGCATTGCTGATGGCAGCCGTTTGGGGCTATTTTGCAGACCTCAGCGTTGGCGAAGTCGGCTGGTCATCGGCCGCTTACTGTTTTGTGCAGCCGTGGCAATAACCTGCTGCTAGGGATTCAGACGCAATCCAGACATGGATCCCGAGGCCATCGCCGGCAAATCGGTTTAGCTGCACTGGCCAAACAATCACCGATACCTTTTAAGGGCAGCTAAGCTGCAGATCCTCTGCTGAGCCCACCGCGTCAGCATCAACGGCAACCGCGATTACCAGTATCCGGTGCGTTGCAGCACCACACCCGCATTGCTGTCGAAATAGTAGGTCGCACCACCGCCATCCGCTTCGGTAGGGCTGGAAAAGACGACCGGATTCTCGAGCGGTTCCCATCCGAGATCCGAAAATAGGTGTGCTTGGATTTCCTGATAAATAACCGGATCCCTATCAAATCTCTCATCGCGTTTGCTGGCCGAAGCTTCGCCGTACTGCTCCCAAAGGCGATCCAAATAGTCCTGCAATTCTGATGCTGAGATGGAGTACCGCGCCCGATAACCAATGGCCTGCTTGTGCATCACGATGTCTTTTGCAGCAGGCGGCAAATAACGACGGGCACGAAAGTCATCGATATCCTGAATGGTCGCATACTCGAAGGTACCAAAGCGAAGCTCGTCGACTACGAGCATGATGCCCGTGCAGGATGGAACAAAAGCCACAACTGCATACAGTAACGAAAGCCAAAATGTCTTCCGGCGCCGCCATTTGAGCGCGGGTGCCGCGGTGGTGAGGAGGATCACGATTGCGGCCAGAACCCAAAAGGCAATCGTAAAGGGCAATTCAATCGGCCAAAACATCAGTGACTTTAAACTCGTGAAACAGTGGCGTCTAAGTTGTAAGGCTGCCCTGCAGACTTTGGTTGTCTGAATCGATTGATGGAATCGCCCCGTTTCCAATGAACCGTGAGAGCGGCTAGTTTGAGCAAGTCGCTCGTCTTCAGTGGAGCGATATGGCATCCGTTTCCGCATGGGCACGAACCATCAGCTGAGCGGTTGCTGACACACAAGCCTGGCCACCGCGGGCCCTGCCCGCGTAGGCGGTTGGATCGAAGTGCCGGTGTCGCCCCAGCCCCGAGGGCTCCGCTACCCGAGGGTAACACACGCCCTGGTTGCTCCCCGCTGGCGGCGTCCTTTAGACTGCACGTCCGGTCAAAGTGCCCGTTCACCGTCTCTCGCTTCGCTCGGTCCTGTCGCATCGTTGAGCCATTATGAAAGTATTGCTCGCCGAAGACAGCCTGGTGATGCGCAAACTGCTGACGGCGCAGTTGCAATCGTGGAATTACGACGTGATCGAGGCCGCCGACGGCCAGCAGGCCTGGGAGCGATTTCAGCAAGAATCGATACCGCTGGTGTTGACCGACTGGGTGATGCCCGAGGTCGACGGGTTGCAACTGATTCGCCGAATCCGTGAATCGGGCCGAGTCGAATACTGCTATCTGATTCTGCTGACCGCCAAGACGGAAACCGAAGACCTTGTGACCGCGATGGAAGCGGGTGCGGATGATTTTCTCGTCAAACCGTGTGACTCGGAAGAGTTGCGAGTGCGGCTGCGTGAAGGCGAACGGATCATTCGCCTGGAGCGCGCATTGGCGGAGCAAAATCGTCAGTTGCGCGAAGCTCAAGCAGCCCTGGTCGAGAGCGAGAAGCTTGCCGGCATCGGTCAACTGGCGGCCGGAATGGCACATGAAATCAATAACCCGATCGCATTCGTGACCAACAATCTGGCGGTGCTGCAGCGTGACCTTGGGCTGCTGGTCAGTCTGCTCGAGAAGTACGAACAGGCGGCGGATTACCTGCAAGCCGTGCCGCCGGACCTGCTTGCCGAAATCACAGAGCTGCGCGAAGAATGCGATCTGCCGTGGTTTCGTGAGCACTTGCCGCAGTTGCTGGCATCATCGTCCCAAGGTTTGAAACGGGTCCGCGACATCATCAAACACTTGCGCGACTTCACTCACCTGGACCGGGCAGCACGCGATGAGGTGGATCTGAGCCGCACCGTCACCTCCACCTTAGAAATGCTCAAGCACCTGATCGATGAAAAGAAGTTGCAGGTGACGTTGGAACTCGAGCCGACACCGCTGGTCATCTGCCAGCCGATCAAGATTGGTCAGGTGCTTTACAACGTCCTGCTCAATGCGATTCAAGCGAGTACTGCGGAATCGGAACTGATTGTGAGACTCAGTGCTGCCGAGCGCTGGGTGCGACTCACCGTTCAGGATTTCGGCTGCGGGATGGACCGTACAACACTGGCGCGGGCCTTTGAACCATTCTTTACGACCAAGCCGGTCGGCAGCGGCACAGGATTGGGTATGGCGATGAGCTATGGTATCGTACGAGATCACGGCGGCACGATTTCGCTGGAAAGCGAATTAGGCCGAGGCACGACGGTGCGGATCGACCTGCCCCTGCAATCGGCTGGCGGCGAGGCGAAATAGCCCAGCAGCAGACAACCTTCACTGCATACGGCGGAATATGTCAGCAAAGAAGCCTGCAATATTAATCGTCGATGACGAACCGGATGTGCTGTTCTCGCTGACCGGGTTGCTGCGGCGCGAGTTTCAGGTCTACACCGCCAACAGCGGCGCCGCGGCCCTGGAGATCATGAGCGAGCATCCGGTCAATGTGATCATGACCGACCAGCGGATGCCTTCGATGACCGGCACCGAATTGATGAGCCGTGTAAAAGCGGAACATCCGCGCGCGGTCCGGATCGTGTTCACCGGTTACGCTGACACACGAGCAGTGATCGATGCCATCAACCGCGGCGAGCTTTATCGGTACATCACCAAGCCGTGGGATCCAGAGGATCTGATCGAGGTGCTGCGCGAAGCGGCGAGAAAGCACGACGAACTTGTTGCCCAGGAGTCGTTGGTTCGCGACCTGCCAGAACTGCTCGAGTCGGC
>CALELC010000340.1 GCA_937904535.1 uncultured Planctomycetaceae bacterium | reverse complement strand
CGGCGTCACTCCACTGCACCGGCAGGCCGCAGCGTCGAATCAACTCGGTTTGGCGGTTTACAAACGCCTCCTCGACTCGTCCCAGCGAGCGAGCCAGGCGAGCTGCCATCACCATGCCGATCGCGACCGCTTCGCCGTGCAGCATCGTGCCGTAGCCGGCAGTCGCCTCAATCGCATGCGCAAACGTATGCCCATAGTTAAGGATCGCCCGCCGGCCCGACGTTTCGCGTTCATCATCGGCCACTACCGCCGCTTTGATCTCGCAACTGCGTTTGACCGCATACGCCAGCGCAGCGGGGTCGCGATCGACAAGTGGTTCCGCATTTTGTTGCAGCCACGCAAAAAACTCGGCGTCTTCGATCACACCGTACTTGATCACTTCGCCCAATCCGCTGCGGTAGGTTCGCGGGTCGAGCGTATCGAGCGTCGCCAGGTCGATTGTCACCAACGATGGCTGCCAGAATGCCCCCACCATGTTCTTGCCACCGGCGAGGTTGATCCCGGTCTTGCCGCCGACACTGCTGTCAACCATTGAAAGCAACGTGGTCGGGACCTGGATCAAACGAACTCCACGGGCGAAGCTGGCAGCGACAAACCCCGCCAGGTCGCCTACCACCCCGCCGCCGACAGCTAGCACCACGCTGCGCCGATCGGCTCCGCACTCGAGCATCCAATCCCAGAGTTTGCCCAGCATCTCCAGCGATTTGCTCGGCTCACCACTGGGCACCATCGCCAGGTCACAGCGATAGTGGTCGCCCAGCCGCTGCGCCAGCGGTTCAGCCCAATGGTTGGCGATCGCTTCATCGCAGATCAGCAGCACATGAGAAACATCACCGACCACAACCTCCAACCGCTGCGGGATCGACTCCCAACCATCGTTAAAGATATGGATCGGATAGCTGCGGTCACCCAACTGGACAACAATTTGTTCCTCGTGATGAGGGCCCGTTGTGGCTCGCGATGCGGACATAAGGTCAAATCCAAAGAACTCGTTATCTTCAATCACGAACAGTAGCAGAAGCGTTCTATGCAGTCACCCTCACCCCGTCCTGAGCACTGGGTAGACCATCCCCAAATCCCCATCACACGCCGCGCCATCATCGGAGGGATCGCCGTCTTGCTGCTGGGCGTTGTCGTGGCATTTGCCAGTATCTACGCACGGCGTACGCGATTGGGGAAGACGACGGAGTTCTGGGGCAGCGACACCATTCGGGCGCTACAGTACTCGCCCCGCGTGCTGCTGAAACCCGAGTTGCGGAAAGAGCGGCCAGAGGATCTTTCGGCGCTAGAGGTCGTCGACTTGACCGGCACTCCGGGTCTGGGGCACCTGCGCCGCGCTTTACTGGACGAACGGCATTACGACTGGAACACTCGGACCAGCCAGTCGGTCGCCTCACTCGCTGGCGATGATGCGAAACTCGCCGAGCTCGAGTTCTCTGATCCCCGCGGCTTCTTTCCCACCGCGACCATCCAGCTCGAGCTAAACGCGGGCTGGGCGGGCCTGGCCGATCACGCCGACCGCGTCAAGTTTACCGACCGGGTTCGTCCAGCCGTGCGGCATTTTCTGCAAACGGTCAGCAATGCCCAGCAGGCTCACTACGACCAGCGCCATTCCGCTGATGAATAACAAGCCGAAGGCAACCACCGGTCGCGACCCGTCCAACTCAACACGACGTGCCCCTGACCGCGGCACGCGGCTCGCTGGCCCCTTCTGGTTCGACTGTATTATTTTGAAGGCATTTGACGCGGAAACGGTGGCCGCTCGCTGGGCGGCAATTCCTGCTGGAACTCTTCCTGCCAGCGGCGCCGCTCAACCGGACTGGCATAGTACCGCAGCCAAGTCTCATCATCCCCGTCGTCCAGACATCGCCAGTGCAAGTAGTTGCGCGGCAGATCAACCTTCTTCTCGCAGCTCGGCAGGATGTCGCGATAAATCAGCGTGTAAAGCTGCACATCGCTGAGGTGATCGGTGCAATCGAGCACAATCCGAGCGCTGTGCAACTGGCGAATCGTTTGCCACAGCAACCGGTGCAGTTCCTCAGGTTCGAGCGTATCCGGCGCCGGCAGCGTCAGCGGCGGATTGAACCACTGCGCGATCGGCATCGCGGGGGCCCGCTCCCAAGCGAGCATCGATGCCAAATATTCGTTTTCGACGCGCAGCGGCATCCGGCAGCTGGAAGAATTGGAAACCGATTCGTCGATGTACGGCTCCAACTCGTCGCGCAGCCGCGCGTTATCGAGCAGTAAGTCAACTTCGTCCAATACCGATCGGCCCATATCACTCATCGGTCAGTCACCCGAACATTGCAGAGATGCACCAGCACTGATTCGATGGTATCCATCAGGGACCGAGGCTCAAGAACTTGTTGAGCGAAATGGCTCACACGCCGGAAAAAATGTGCTTTTTCCACGGCGTGACCGTTAGGAACGTTACGGTTTGACGAGCGGAAACGCGGCCCGGGCGGCTTGTTCATCCAGCCGCTGTTGCTCCGCTTTGGCCTGACGAAGCGTCCACACGCGATGCTCTTGTTCGCGTAGCAATTCGAGCTTTCGCACCTCCTGATTCGCCTGTTGCAAGGCCCCGCGACAGCGTTCCACCTCGGCCTGCAACGGTTTGGCAAGCGTTGCAAGACGTCGGTCCTCGCTCGCTAGATGCTGTTCAAATCGCTCCTGAATCAGGAGGCCGCTGAGCCTCAGGACGCCGACGGTCCCGCTCTGGCGTTCGACCGCGGCAACCCGCCGCTGTTCGTCGAGCTGACGTCGCTGCTCCTCGATTTGGTTCCACTGGTCGACTGCTGCAAGCAACGCCGATTGGCACTCATCGCGCCGTGCCAGGGCAACTTGCAGCAACGACTGAAAGCGGAACTGGAACATCTGCGGAAGCGGGTTGGAGAATGGAACGGCGTGGCAGTGCCCCCGCAGCAACGAATGCATGCGGCGCATTTTCGTCCGCCGATCGGTCACAGGTTTTCAGTTTGGTCGATGCCGTGATTTGCGGTGAGCCGCCGAAACGGGTTTACCGGACCGCATAACCGCTTCTATCAGAATGCCGCAGGGAAAGCGACATCGGGCTCGCTCGGGGCTGCGACGAGTTGCTTCAGCGCTGCATGGGTGTCCGCAAGCGGGTGCTGAACATCGCTTGCCTGCGTCAGCAACTCACGTGCGGCCTCGCGCACCTGAATGGCTCGATCCAGGAGTGGATTGGCTCCCGCGCGGTAGGCTCCAATTGAAATCAGATCCGCATGCCGACGGTACTCCGCCAGCTCTTTGCGGAGTTGGTTAGCGGCCTCCGCCGTGGCCGCGTCGACGAGGTGTGGCTGTAATCGGCTAAGGCTCTCGAGCACGTCGATCGCGGGCCAGTAGCTTTCGCTGGCGAGAGAGCGGCTGAGCACAATGTGACCATCGAGCAACCCGCGCAGCGTGTCAGCGATCGGTTCTTGCTGATCGTCCCCTTCCACCAGGACGCTGTAAATCGCGGTAATCGAACCGCTCTCCGTCCGCCCAGCACGCTCGACCAGTCGCGGCAGCGCTGCAAACACACTCGGCGTGTAACCCCGAGTCGTCGGCGGTTCGCCCGCCGCCAGCGACAGCTCTCGCTGCGCCATTGCCAGCCGGGTTACCGAATCGACCAGCAACAGCACGTGCTTCCCAGCGTCACGCATCGACTCTGCGATCGCTGTTGCGGTCCAAGCAGCTTGCACGCGCAATGAGGCGGCCTGATCTCCGGTGGCGACAACCAGCACACTGCGGCTGAGCCCTTCTTCTCCGAGGGTCCGCTGGATGAAATCTCGGACCTCCCGCCCCCGTTCCCCGACCATCGCAATC
Source organism: uncultured Planctomycetaceae bacterium (assembly GCA_937904535.1). Taxonomy (GTDB): domain Bacteria; phylum Planctomycetota; class Planctomycetia; order Pirellulales; family Pirellulaceae; genus UBA6163. Next base: position 2,706 of record CALELC010000340.1, on the reverse strand, counting down.
ACGATCGCGTCGGCAGCAGTTCCCCGAGCCAGCATCCCCAGCAATGTGCTCTTGCCAACTCCCGAACCGGCAAAAATACCGACCCGCTGACCGCGACCGATCGTCAACAGCGCGTCGATCGCCTTCACGCCCGTCGCCAGCGGCTCGTCGATCGGCGGACGAGAAAGCGAGGACGGCGACGGTCGATCAACGTCAGCGGCAGCAAGGCCTGCAGGTAGGGGACGTCCATCAATCGGTCGGCCCAGCGCATCGAGCACGCGGCCGATGAGTTGCGGACCGACCATCACGCGCAGTGAATGCGCGACGAGTGTCACGCGATCGCCGGCCGAAAAAGCTGCGGAACCGCCCAGCGGTGCCAGCATCGGACAAACGCCGGTAAATCCGATCACTTTGGCGTCGACCGCCTGCCCTTGTGACAGCTCGATGCGGCAGATCGCTCCCAGCGGCGCGGTCATCCCCTCGACCACCACGTTGCCACCCACGATCGCACGCACCCGCCCGGTAACCGCCAGCGTCGACTGCATGGCGATGCTGCGAACCAGCGAAGGCACATCGGGAAGTGGTGGAGGATTAAGCATGATCCAGCAATTCCTGCAGCCGCTGAAGTTGCGATTGGAGCGTTACCGTGACTTCACCGCCGAGTTGGCGCACGACCACGCTATCGAGCAGCACGGATTCGTCGGGAATGATCGAGGTGTCCTCGGGCAGCCCGGGTTGATTGAGCAATTCGTCGAGTGCCGGACCAAGCTGCGCGAGGGTCTCGGGATGCACGGCGACGCATAGACGTTCTGCCGTGCGGGCAGCAGTCAGCGCTTCGCTGGCCCAGCGGAGAATGATTTCTGGCTCCCGTTCCAGCCGCCCTCGCAACACTTTCTCCGACACCGCTACCACCAGCGAAACGAGCGTGTCGCGATACTGCTGCATCCACTGCTCATGTTGCTGAGCAATTTGCTGCACCATCGCCTGCATCGCCGCCCCGTGCTGAGCGATCCCGGCTTCGACCGCAGCCTGGAACCGAACTTCCGCATCACGCGTCGCTTCGTCGCGTCCCGCTGCGTATCCGTCCGCGTGAGCCTTGGCGCGCAGCGCTGCGATTTCAACTTCGGCTTCCGCTCGGAGCTTGGCGATTTCCTCCTGACACTGCTGCAGTTGCCGCGCAGCCTGCTGCGACAGGTCTTCGAGGTTAAACCCCGCCAGCCCCGCGTGTGAAGTCGTTGACAGTGGAGGTGCAGCCGCAGCTGATTTGAGAACCGAAGCCATGGAGCCGTTGCGTGGAGGGTGGTGAATCCGCTGAATTGACGTTAACCGTCCGCCTCAGACGATTGGTAGGAGTACGAGTCGCCACGGTGTCGCCAGTGAGGAGGCGTCTGCTGGTTGCTGGTCGCGTCTGCGGTACGCTCACGCGGCCATCAGTGATCCTGGCCGACTCGCAGCACTGGCGCCCGCCTGCTGCAACTCGTGAGCGAACCAATCCGCAGCCGCTGCGACGGCTGCTTTGGCGCGATCGATCTCACGCAATTCGATGGTCCCTAAATCGGCGAGTTGTCGTCGCACCTGACGCGCTTGTCGCCGCGGCAAGGCCGCCAGCACTTTTTCGGCAGTCGCACTGGGTAGACCGCAAAGTGCCAGTAGCGACTGCCGCGTTTCGACTGCTGCCAGCGCCTGGCGAAGCCGCTCCGTCGGCAACGCCACAAGCCGCGCGTGGATCACCTCAGCCGACTCTTCGGCTGCCGGCTTGCTGGGCGTCTCGCGCCGTTGATACCCCAGACCTGATCCCGAAGCGGTAAGCGGTGCTCTGCCACTGCTGTACATCGACGCTGAAAGCGGTAGCGACGGAGCAGCGCCGGCGGATGCTGCCTGGCCCGCTTGCTCGCCCGTCACTGGCATTTCGGCGAGAATCGCTCGCAGTGCCTCCTGTCCTGCTTTGCCCTTGGCACTACTGCCGGGACGATCGGCGAACACGCCCAGGTGAGTTCCAGCAGCCAGGAGCTTGTTCTTTAATTGAATACCGATGTCGCTGACAACCTCCGCCGGTGGAGCATCGAGCTTGCCTAGTCGCCGCATCGCCTCCTGCCGCGTAGCGACATCCAGACGCTGCAGAATCCTCGCCGCCTGCCCCGGAGCGAGCGACGCCAGGATGATGGCCATCGTCTGCGGATGTTCCTGACGAATCTCAGCGGCCAGCGCGTCGTCATCGACTTGACTGAGAAACGCCAGCGGAGCACTCGCCGTCGCCGGTGCTGAATAACGCGGTGACGGGTAATCTTGAGCGTGTTGCCGCGCAGCGCGAGAGAGCACGATCTCCGCGGCATCGTTGTCGCTGGACAGAGACAGATTGCCTTGGCGAAGCGATACGGCAAAGGCATCTAAAACTCGGCGACGCTCCAGCGGGTCGACGTCGGACAGACGGCTCAGCGCCGCCCGTACCGCCCGCTGCTGTTCGCCACCTAAACCTTTGATCAGCCGCGCCACGGTGGTTTCGGGAAGGCTCGACAGGACGATAGCGACACGCCGCAAGGCAGCTTCGCTGTCATGGTCCATGCAACTCTCTCCCTGAGAAACCGCTTCCGTACCCTTACGCGTCACCGCCTTGGTGAGGCAATGCATCGCCGCAATCCCGTTCGTAGCGGACACTCGCCCTGTCACCCGTTCCCATCCACAGAACGGGTGACCGCTGACCGGCGATCATTCAATCACTTAGAACGC
>CALELC010000339.1 GCA_937904535.1 uncultured Planctomycetaceae bacterium | reverse complement strand
TCGAACTGGTGGATGGGATTCCGACCGGCGGAGCGGTCGGTGACAGAGAGCGGTCGGCGACGCTGAGCGGCCGGCGACACTGAGCGGTCGGCGACGCTGACGGTCGGCGACACTGGCTGCTTTAAGGGAGGCGGCCTTGGCGGCGGGCTGCGTTGAGCTGCGCTTGCAATTCGTCGCTTTGCAAGGGACGGATCGGCATCGTGACCAACGACATCACGTCGACTTCATTGCCGCCGTGCCGTTTGGCGATCATCTCGACCTCTTCTTCGAGCGCTGCCAGCCAGGCCGGCATATCCAGTCCGACGCCCGTAGGATGCTGCGTCAGCAATGCCGCTTCGTCCTGCAGGAGATCAAACGCGGCGCTAGGGCGATTGGCTTCGGCATCGCGGGTCGCCGGTTCGATCAGGGCCCGCATGCGGTCGATGGTCATCGGCTGCACGAACCGTTCGAGAATTCGGTCGGCCACCGTCGGCATCCGCATCGCGTACTCGCGCTGCAGCGCGCGTAGCTTGGTCACGTAGATCTCGGCCTTCGCGCCAATGCGATCCGACAGGCTGCGACGCCAGATTGCCGCTGCCGCATCAAAGCGACTACGGACGAGGATCTCATGCGCCCAAAACACCGGTTTGAGATTCCAGGCGACGCGGTCGTAGCGGACTCGAAGTCGCAGGAAGTCGTGGAACATGTAGATCAGATCGCCACGATCACTCTGCGTCGTCGTGCTGTTGTAATCGAGGAACTCGGCATGGTGATCGAGGATCGACTCGAACACCAGACCCAACCAGCGTTCGGCTTCTTTGCGATGGAGCGTTCCGTTTTCCAAGTCCTCAAACAATGGCGTTTGTTTGATTTCGCCGTGTGATTGCAGCACGCTGTCGATCCAGTGACCGACGCCTTGGTGCAGGATCGCGCGGACATTGGAAAGTTTGAGGAATGCTTGGGTAAACAGTGGGTCGCCGTATTGGCGGATGAATGCCACCAGTTGTTCCCAATTCGCAGGATCGGCAACCGTCTCCAGTGCCGAGAGTCGCAGAGTTTGGCTGTGCGCGAGCCAACTGGAGAGCATCGTCTCGGTCAGCGACTCAAGCAACGCGATCGGCTCTCGCGTGCGACCAGTGCGGGTAGATTCAGGCCACGACCGGACCGAAGCCACCAGCGAGGTGACCAATGAGCGGAAGCCAATGCGGAACAACCCATCGAACTCGGTCACCGCGCCGGTGCCGATCGGATTGTGTTGTTCCATTAGCCGCGCTGCTTCGACCAAGCGGCAGGCTTCGAGGAACAGTCCGCGGCGCGGCATGCGGTGCAGCAGATGATGCAGCATGCGTTGGCGGAGTCGGATCGAGAAGATCCGCACCGGATCGCCGCCGCGTGACAGCGGAATGTAAAGCAGGCTTGATTGACGCAGCGACGCCAGCATCTGAGGAAACTGCTGCCGCGCCGACTCGTGATCTCCCGAGATCAGGGCTGCAAACATTTGGCCGGCGGCGGCATCGTCAGCGCCCATCGAATGAACCGACTCATCGACCGGATCGGTCAGCGATGGATGGCGATGTTGATGTGCGAGCAGCACGCCAGTGATGATTCGCCGTGCGTCGGACATTTCCACGGCTGTACCGATCACGCGTTCCAGCAGCGAGTCGCGGACCATGCGCAAGCGGTCATAATTCCGCATCGCGTCGTTGTCGGAGCCCTGCGGCGTGACGCGGTATGCCTGGACGGCGTCAAGCAGTTCCAGCAGCCCCTGGCGATTCTCGGCAGCGCGGGCGGCCCAGGCCGAGAACACCGATAGCCGTGACTTGGCGTCGGCGGCGGTGATTGTCGGTTGCTGAGTTTCGGAGCCGGGGCTGGCGGCGCTGCGGGCGACGGTTGTGTAACCGATGTCTGCTGCGATCGCCCACATCCGCGCCAATGATTCGAGGAACACCAGGTGTTCGCCCAAGCGTTTGGATTCCGCTTCTAGATCATCCTGATCTTCATCGGCCTTGGATTGGTCGTTGCCATAGACCGGCCCATCGTGCCCGTCATCGGTGGTGTCTTCGTAAATGACATCTTCGTACGCGGCATCAAAGGTCAGCTGCTCACTCAGCGGCAGGTCGACATCGGTTTCCGAGTCGACCACCCAGTCGCTGCGAAGATTGCCGAGTTCCGCGTCCCAGTCGCGTGTTTTGTGTTTGCCTGATCCAAGGGCGAACTTTGGCACTGACCACAGCGATTCGGCGTTCGCCTCCAGGTAATCGAGGAACTTCCGCGCTAGCGGCCAAGCGTTTTCAACCGGCGGTACTTGAGGGCCAACCGCTGCATCGCCGGAATCGATCGCCTCGAAATCGTCGGTGCGGATGCCGGCTGCCGCTCGCAGCCGGACCAGCCAGCGGATCGCCAGCAGCGGCAAAGAACTGCCGCCCAGTCGCAGTCCGATCCGCGGCACGTGTTCGAGCCAGTGGATCAGCAGGGCCATCGAGGCGACAAAATCGTGGCGGTCCAGCAGCGCGTTGATCACCAGCGCGTAGGCGCGCGGCGAATCGAACAGATCGGCGTGCGGAGCCCAAAAGCCGATGTCGCCGGCTGCCGCGCCGCCTCGGTACCAGAGTCGTAGCGCGCGCGCGACCAACCTGGCCGACTCATACGATTCGGACGGATCCACCGCTTCCACCGCCTCAACCGTGTGGGCTGCAAACTGCCGCCACCAGGTCGAAACCGTTGCAAACTGATGATCGATCCGTGAGTACAGCTCTTCGTCGTCTCGAGCGGCCGCTTCGCTCCAGACCCGCGCCATGTAGCCGAAATACTGCTCGACCAGATGCACCAGTTCTTCGACCCGGTGATCGCGCACACCGTGTTCCGGCCCCGGAAACAGATTGAAGTTCCCGCCGAAGTAGAGAATGTTCCATGGGTCGACGCAGGCACCGCAGTCGATCGCGCGCTGCAACAGATTGAACACCTGCTCGGGGACCGCAGCGGCGGCCGCGAGATCGCCCGCACGCAGGCTCCGCAGTCCACCGGACATCAGGCAGTCGATGCGGCACATCAGCCGCGCCGAGGTAACCGGCACCGCATCGGCTTGTTTCTGCGCCGCGTCGGGATAGCCCATGCGAGCGTAGATCCGAGCCAGTTGCACGTGTTGCAATTGCTTGGCGCGGAGCTGAGCCAGCGTGGTGTTGAGGTGTTGGCGGGCGGCGCCAAAGGGTTGACGCCGCAGCCGCATCTCTTCACGGAGCCGCTCGCGATGCGAAATGGGCAGCCGCTGAATGCGGTCGTGATAAAACTCGTCACGGTAGGAGGCGATCGGGTCCATCAACGACTTGAGCGTCACGTCGCTGGAATAAGCCGACGGCCCCCAACCGCTGATGCCGCTGCCCATCAGAATGGTTCCGGCTAAGACCGAGGCGGCTTCTTCGAACAGTTCCTCCGTGGACAGCCCTTCGTTGGCATCTTCGTGGACGCGCTCGAGCAATGCTGCCAGCGTGACTTGGCGGACTACGAAACGGTCGTAGTAACCGTCGCCATCGAGATGGTCTGGATCCCACTGGCCAAAGATGTAATTGGCCCGCCGGTGAACCGGATGATCGAAGTCATAAGCCCGTGGATCGAAGGCGAGTTCCGTCAACCGTCCGGGATCAAACGAAGCTGCTCGCAGGATGCTCGCATCGGTCTGCAGCAGCGCTTCGATCGTGCGGCTGATGATCTCGTGGTAGGGCCCGTCGGTGACTCCCGCGCCGGCGATGTACAGCGGGACGGGACGCACCAGTTCGCCGGGATAAGGGGCTCCGGGAGCTTTATCCAACAGCGCGACCGGACGATAGCCGACGTAATCGTCGAGTCGGGCGATCGCGTCGGCGACCAAAGCTTGCACCTGTTCAGGTTCGTCGCTCGGCCATTCCGGCAACGCCTGCAGCAGTCGCTCGGCGACTCGGCCCAAAAAGAAACCGCTGAAGATTTGCTCCGGCGGTTGATGAAATAGCAGATCCTTGTGGTGATCCAAGTAAGCCGGCAACGTGTCGCTGAACAGCAACCGGATCAGCCGAAACGCCTGGTCGTAATGTCCGGGGCGTTGTGAGGATTCCGCAAGATCGGCTGCGGTCTCTTCCAGCCATTGTCGGATGATCAGCCACGCCGGTGGGCCCGATAAGGGTTTGCCGTGGACTGCGTCGGCATAGAGGCGATTCCAAGCGGCGAGCGTCGTAGGATCCGACGTGCCGCTGGAAAAGTTCAAATAACTGACGACTTGATGCAGCGCGTCGCGAAGCGTCAACGGAGGCGACGAAGCAGACATCAATACCGATTTCTAAGGGGAAGAAACAGACAGAACGTGCACCGGGCTATTTCTTGCCCTTCTTGGTCGCCGTTTTGGCCGGCGCCGACTTCTTAACGCTTACCGCAGACTTACTGGTAGTCGCTTTGGCGGACAGCTTGGCTGACGAAGCTTTGGCCGAGGCCGCTTTGGTGGTCGCGGCTTTGGCGGCGGGGGCCTTGGCAGCAGCTTTCACCGAGGTGGTCTTGGCGGCAGAGGCTTTAGCCGCGGGAGCTTTCACAGAAGTGGCTTTGGCGGCGGGAGCCTTGGCCTTGGTCGTAACCGACTTGGTGGATTTGGTTGCGGTGCTTTTGGCAGCAGAGGCCTTCACGGAAACCGACTTGGCCGAGGTCGATTTGGCGGCCTTGGGAGCAGCAGCTTTGGCCGTGGTGGTCTTGGTGGCTTTTGCCTTGGTGGACTTGGCGGCTGGTGAGGTCTGAGCGGCTGGTTTACCACCGAACACCGCATCCCAACCGTCGGAATATGCCGCGTTGGGTCCCACTCGTAAAATGGTCATTTTCGATCGGTCACTCTAAAAAAGGGTTCATTCTCTGGAGGTCCAGCAATCGTTGTTGGACCCGCCCAGACGGCCGCCGAGACAGGTGGCGCCCGCTTCCGCAAACTTGATTTTGACCCAGCGACAGCAAGCCGCTTAGGTCGCGTGAATGCTCTTGTAACGTCGTTTGGCGCCTTCCTCAATATCCTCGCCGTAGCGTTCGCGACGGCCGCGCTCGTAAACTTCAAAGTTACCTTCGCACCAGTACAACTTGCCGTCGCCTTCAAAGGCGAGGATGTGGGTGGCCAGTCGATCGAGGAACCAGCGGTCGTGCGAGGTCACCACCACGCAGCCGGCAAAGTTCATGATCGCCTCTTCGAGCGAACGCAGGGTGTCGACGTCCAAGTCGTTGGTCGGTTCGTCGAGCAGCAATACGTTGCATCCTTGCCGCAGCAGCTTGGCGAGGTGCACGCGGTTGCGTTCACCACCGGAGAGCACGCCGACCTTCTTCTCTTGGTCGGGGCCCTTGAAGTTGAACTTCGACACATAGCTGCGAGCATGCATCGTTTTGCCACCGCTGCCCATCTCGAGCACGTCGTGGCCACCACTGATCTCCTGATAGACCGTCTTATCGTCATCCAGGCTATCGCGGCTTTGATCAACATAACCGAGAGAAACGGTTTCGCCGATGCGAATCTCACCGCTGTCAGGTTTCTCTTGGCCGGTCAACATGCGAAACAGCGTCGTCTTGCCCGCACCATTCGGTCCGATCACCCCAACGATGCCGCCGGGCGGCAGGCGGAACGACAAGTCGTCGATCAACACCTTCTCGCCGTAGGCTTTGTGAATGTGATTGCCTTCGATGACCAGCGAGCCGAGGTGCTTGCCCGGCGGGATCTGAATTTCCAGTTCGTCGGGCTGCTCGTTGAAGGTCTCCTGCGACATCTGTTCGTAGGCTTTGATACGCGCTTTGCTCTTGGCTTGCCGCGCCTTGGGACTCATCCGAATCCACTCCAACTCGCGCGCTAGCATCCGGTCGCGAGCCTTCTGTTGACGCTGCTCCAACGCCATCCGCTTGTTCTTGGCTTCCAGCCAAGCGGAGTAGTTGCCCTCGAACGGGATGCCGCGGCCGCGGTCGACTTCGAGGATCCACTTGGCGACGTTGTCCAGGAAGTAACGGTCGTGCGTCACCGCAACGACGGTCCCAGGATAGCTGTCGAGGTGTTTTTCCAACCAAGCCACGCTTTCGGCATCGAGGTGGTTCGTCGGTTCGTCCAGCAGCAGCAGGTCGGGTTGGCGGATCAGCAGTTGACAGAGCGCGATGCGGCGTTTCTCACCGCCGGAGAGGTTTGTCACCGGTGAGTCGCTCGGTGGCAGGTTCATGACCGCCATCGCCACTTCGACCTGGCGATCGAGTTCCCACAAGTTGCCGGCGTCGATTGTATCCTGCAGCTCGGCCATCTCGTCGCACAGCCGAGTCATCTCGGCGTCATCGGTGACTTCGCCCAGCAGTCCCGAGATCTCGTTGTAGCGATCGACGATCGCGCGGCGTTCGGCCACCGCGATCATGACGTTCTGCTCGACCGTCAGATTCGGGTCCAGTTGCGGTTCCTGCGACAGGTAGCCGACCGTGAACTTTTTGCCCAGCGTGGCCGTGCCTTCAAACTCCTTGTCCTGGCCGGCCATGATCTTCAGCAGCGTCGACTTGCCGGCTCCGTTCGGTCCCAGCACACCGATCTTCGCGCCGGGATAAAACGCTAGGCTGACATCTTGCAAGACAACCTTGGTGCCGTGCTTTTTGGTCAGGTTTTCGATTTGGAAGATGTAGTGCTTGGTCGACATGAAAACTGCGATGGATCGCTCTTAAACAAGGGATCGCGAAACGGGAACGTCGTCGCGAAGAGGAAACCGACGGCGCAGGCGGCAACGCCGCAGCCAGCGAACGGAATGTAACGAAAAAGGTGCAGTTTGGCGATTGCTAATCTCGCGGCGCCCTCGGGCGCTAGGCGAATCGACGTCTAACGCTCGCCGGGCTGCTGTTTCTCAGCGTTCCTACCGAGCCTCCCCAAGGGGCAGACCTGCACACCTTAACCGAGGTCCATCAGCGGCCATAACGCCGGCTCACTCCCACTCGATCGTTGCGGGCGGCTTGCTGCTGATGTCGTAGCAGACGCGGTTGACCCCGGCGACTTCGTTGATGATTCGCGTGCTGATTTGTGCCAGCAACTCATACGGCAACCGGCTCCAGTCGGCGGTCATGAAGTCGTCGGTGTTGACGCTGCGGATGGCGATCGTTTCCTCATAGGTGCGCGCGTCGCCCATCACGCCGACGCTCTGCACCGGCAACAGCACAGCAAATGCCTGGCTGGTTTGCCGGTACAGTCCTGCGGCTTTGATCTCGTTGACGACGATCGAGTCAGCTTCGCGAAGCTTGTCGAGTCGCTCGCGGGTGACTTCGCCGAGGCAGCGCACCGCCAGCCCTGGACCTGGGAACGGGTGACGCCAGACGAGCGTCTCCGGCAGGCCGAGTTCGCTTCCCAGCCGACGGACTTCGTCTTTGAACAGATCCCGCAACGGCTCGATCAACTCAAACCCGAGTTCTTCGGGTAATCCGCCGACATTGTGGTGCAGCTTGATCGTGGCGGCCGGGCCGTCGACCGCTGCTCCGCTTTCGATCACATCGGGATAGAGCGTCCCTTGAGCGAGGAAATGGGCATCCTCAATCTTCAGCGCCTCGGCCTTAAAGCAGTCGATGAACGCATGGCCGATGCGACGGCGTTTCTCTTGCGGATCGGTCACACCGGCCAGCGCCGTCATGAACCGCTCTTCCGCATCAACCACATGCAGGTCAGTTTTGAAGTGCGTGCTGAACTCACTGATCACCGCTGCTTGTTCGTCCTTGCGCAGCAGGCCATTGTTGACCAGGATGCACGAGAGCTGCGGGCCGATCGCCTTGTACAACAGCGCTGCGACGACCGCCGAGTCGACGCCGCCGGAGAGCCCACAGATCACACGGCGATTGCCGACTTGCTGCCGCAGGTTCTGGATCGCCACTTCAGCAAAGTCGCCCAGGTGCCAGGTTTCTTCGCAGCCGCAGACGCCGATCACGAAGTTGTGCAGCACTTGGCCGCCCAGCGGCGTGTGGGTCACCTCAGGGTGGAACTGCATTCCATACACCGGCAGTTCGCGGTGGCGGATCGCGGCGTAAGGGCATGTCGGGGGGCTGGCCAGCGTCTCAAAACCTTCGCCGATTCCTGATACCTGGTCGCCGTGACTCATCCAGACATCGGTTGCTTCGGGCAAGCCTGCAAACAGCTCGCTGGCTTGCGTGATCGTGCAGCGCGCCCGGCCGAACTCGCGGCTAGGTGTGTGCTCGACGCGTCCTCCGAGTGCCTCGCAGGCCAACTGCATGCCGTAGCAGATGCCGAGCACGGGGATGCCGAGTTGGAACAGCCCGGGATCGCAGCGGGGAGCCCCTTCGGCATACACGCTCGAGGGGCCGCCGGACAAAATGATGCCGCGGGGAGCGATCTCACGAAGCCGTTCTGCCGTGATGTCATGGCGCAAGATCTCGCAGTAGACGTTTTGCTCGCGGACCCGGCGGGCGATCAGCTGAGCGTACTGCGACCCAAAATCGAGCACTACGATCCGCTGCTCGGTAAGTGACTGCATGGGGGCGTCGGGCGACACGTTAGACATGGGCAATTGAATGGTCGGTTGCTGCGAGCAAAACGCAAGATTTTAGAAAGCGAAAGCAGTTCCCCCAAGGGGCATGCCGATCAATCTCAAGTCTGCGTGGCGAAACCCAACGGCAAGGGCTGGGTTACGGTACCATGGATTATCCGTTGTCAGGCAGCGACGAGGTGAAGGAATCTGGATTCAATCGCCAGCAAAAACCTTGAGAGTGCTTGCCGAGAATGATTTGTAATCCCCTCACTGCCCCAACACTCATCACTCATCCGGAGCGAATCATGTTGTTCGATTCACCTTTCACCCCGCGGCGTCGCTTTTTGCGGTACGGCGCGTTTGGCGCAGCCGCCCTGCTCACCACGCCTGGACTGTTCGCTGAGCAACTGATGCAGACCGCTGCGCTGATGGAAGGTCCGTTCTATCCCGACCGCATGCCGCTGGATACCGACAACGATTTGCTGGTCATCAACGACTCGTTGACGCCCGCGGTTGGCGAAGTGACCTATTTGAGCGGTCGGGTGCTGCGAGAGAGCGGTTCACCACTGCGCAATGCACTGGTTGAGATTTGGCAGACCGACAACAGCGGTGCTTACATCCATAGCGGCTCGTCGAATGCCGACAAACGCGACCGCAATTTCCAGGGCTACGGCCGCTTTCTGACCGACAGCGAAGGCCGGTACTTCTTCCGCACGATCAAGCCGGTTCGCTATCCGGGCCGCGCCCCGCATATCCACGTTGCGATTTCGCAAGGCGGCAAACGGGTGCTGACCACACAGTTGCTGATCGCGGGCGAGCCGGACAACGAACGCGATGGCGTGTTCCGCCGGCTCGCGGACGAAAAGGCCCGGCAGACCGTGCTGACCGAGTTTAAGCCGCTGCCCGAGTCGAAGCTCGGTGAGCTGACCGCGAGCTGGGACATCGTGCTCGGTGTGACCGCAGCCGATGCCTAACGTTTAGTGATTGGCGACGGATTACTTCTGCATCGGCAACCGCAGCGTTAGCGGTTGCCCGCTACGAATCAGCCGCACTTCGACCCAGTCGCCGGCGACGCGATTTTGCACGGCGTGGCGGATCAAATCCGCTTCGCGGTACAGGTCGTCGCGGCCGTCGAACTGCACGAGCACATCTTCGGCCTGAAACCCAGCTTTCAGCGCCGCGGCATGGGCGCCGAACTGACCGAGTCCTTTGACGCGTAGCGCCATCTGCTGGGGTTGGAGACGCAGCTGCTGCCGCTGCTGCTCGTCGAGCGGCACGAGTGTCATGCCGCCCGTGGCCATGCGTCGCAGGCCCCAGGTTGATGCTCGCCAAGCAATGTCGCTGGGCAATCGCCAGTCGGCGGGAAAATGCAGTGTCACCGTCCGCGTCTGGCCGTTGGACGCCACGAGGGCATCGACCGTCCCGCCGCCGGCCGGCACGCTATGCAGCACCCACTGCACATCGGCGATCGACAGGATCGGTTGGGAATTGAGCCGCAGGAGTTCATCGCCGGCTTGTAAACCGGCCCGCCCGGCGAGCGAGTCTTCGGTCACACTTAGGATCGTTGCGCGTTTGCGCGGATCGAGTTTGAGTCCGACGATCTCGGGATGCGGATAGGGGAAAAGCGTTTCGTCAGGGATCGGTTGCTGGCGACTGCGCCGTAGGTCGCGTTCCGCATCGCCGATCTGATGGCAGTGAATGCAGCTGGCTACGACACGGCCGGCTTCAGCGAGTTGGCTGGTGTACTTGTCGCGCAGCGAGGGATACTGCTCGGGACGCTCGAATGTGGCCTGCCCCGCGTACTTGCCGGCCAACTCGTCGCGGTTAGCGGGGTAGCGGGCGTGTAACTCCAGGGCGCCTTGGAGTGCCGCGGCCAGGCCTTCGAGCGACACATCTTCGACCCAGTGGGTGCGGTGAGAGCGGGTGCCAAAGCGACCGTAGATCGTGCCATCGGCGTTGAGCAAGAACGCTGCAAACGACTGATCGGTGTCGAACTGGAACGTCTTGAGATCGAGCCCGTTGGTCGAGATCTGACGGACACAAACGAACTGCTGCAGCAGCGGGCGGAGGACGGGATCTTGATCCATCAAGTCGTCGTCGAGCTTCACACACTCTTCGCAGGGCACGCACCGCAACACGACCAGCAACGGCTTGCCGGTCTGCTTGGCCTGGTCAAAACCGGCTTGCAGGTCGTTGTAGATCCAGAAGCCTTCCGCCTCGACCTGTTCGCGGTCGCGGAGCACCTTCTGCTCGCGCGTCGGCGGCTGTTGTGCCGACGCAGGTAGGTGTGAAATCCATACTAACGCGGCCAAAACCGCCAATCGAACGCGACGCATCATCGATCACCTCAAGCAGGGGAAACGCGGCTGTGAAGCGACGGCTGCCCCTGAGGAGGTGATGGTGCGCCTGCCCAGGGCTCAGTCGTTCGAACCGGTCTTCACAAACGTTTTACCCTTCTTCGCACCGCGCGGGGGCTTGGCGTCGTAACGGCCTTGCCCTTTGGCCTTGCCGAACTTCTTGCCGCCCTGTTCGTAGGCGGGGCGTTCGTATCCAGCGCGTTCATTCCGGCCAGCAGGGTGCGTGTCCTTAGAAATCCGCAGCTGGCGGCCGGAAACCCACGTGCGCGACAATGCATCGAAAACTGCTGGCGGCATGCCGGCGGGCAACGAGACGATCGAAAACCGATCGAAGATGTCGATCCGACCGATTTCGCCGCCGCCCAGGCCGGCTTCGTTGGCGATCGCGCCGACGAGGTTGCCGGGCATCACGCCATGGATCTTGCCGACTTCCAGCCGGTAGCGTTCCATAGCCGCATCGGGACGTGAGCCGCCGCGGCGGTCAAACTCCCGTTTCGGTCCACGGGCGTCTCGATCACGATCCCGGTCGTTGCCGAAGTTCGGCTCTTCGAGCGGTTTGGCAAAGAATCGCCGGTCCCCATGCGCGATCACCGCCAGTGCCGCACCCACTCGCAGCGGCGACTCGCCGGTCTGCTGGCAGTACTGCTCGATCAACTGCGTGAAGGTGTCGAGTTGTCGGCTCTCCATCGCCGCGGCGATCTGCTCGTTCAGCTTGGCGGCTCGCGCCTGGTTGATGGTTTCGACCGACGGTTGTTCGATCTGTTCAATCGTCGTTCCCATGGCGCGCTGCAGGGAGCGGACCACGTGACGCTGCGACGGAGTGACCAACAGGATTGCAGCCCCGTCGCGGCCCGCCCGCCCGGTGCGGCCGATCCGGTGGACGTACGCCTCTTGGTCGTGCGGTAAGTCGTAATTGATCACGTGACTGATGCGGTCGACGTCTAGGCCGCGGGCGGCCACGTCGGTGGCGACCAAAATATCGATCTCACCGGTCTTCAGCTTTTCAACCGTGCGTTGACGCTGGGTTTGCGCGATGTCGCCATTGAGCGGTGCGACGCTTAGGCCACGGGCTGCCAAGCGATCGGCCAGTTCGACGGTGCCAAGTTTGGTTTTGACAAACACGATCACACCATCGGTCGATTCGACTTCCAGCAGGCGGCAGAGAACCTCGACCTTGTGCTTCGGCGAGACGACCAGGTGCTGCTGGCGAATCGTCTGCGCCACTCGCTGCGACCGTTCGACAGTAATCGACTGCGGCGCGCGTAGGCTCTTCTCAGCGATATCGCGGATCGGACCGGGCATCGTTGCAGAGAACAACGCGATCTGACGTTCGGCGGGAGCTTGCGAGAGAATCCATTTGACGTCGTCGATGAATCCCATCCGCAGCATTTCGTCGGCTTCGTCGAGGACGAGCGAGTGCACGCCGTCGAGTTTCAACGCCGATTGTTTGATGTGGTCGATCACTCGGCCTGGAGTGCCGACGATCACATGCACGCCGCGGTGCAGCGCCGACAACTGCGGCTGATAGGCCGCCCCGCCATAAACCGCCAGCACGCGGAGTTTTTTCAGTCCGGAGCCGTATTGTTCAAACGCCTCGGCGACCTGAATCGCCAGTTCCCGCGTCGGGGTCAGCACCAGGAGTTGTGGGACTTTGTTGTCGAGATCGATCTTGGCCAGCAGCGGCATCGCAAAGGCGGCCGTTTTGCCGGTTCCAGTTTGGGAACAGCCAACCAAATCATGGCCGGCCATCAAGATTGGGATCGCTTGAGACTGAATCGGGGTAGCGTCGGTGTATCCGGCTTCGGCGGCGGCGCGCACGATCGCCTCGGGCAACCCAAGTTCTGAAAACTGCATCGTTGGTCTTTGTGTTGGGAGCGTCGGCTCCAGGACCAATCGGGCGAGCACCGCGAGAAGGGAGCTCAGACACAGAAATTGGGACCCTGGCAGTGGTCCCGCTGGATCCATCGCTCGTCAGGTACGTAGAGAACGCTGGAAACGCTTATCCAGCAGGCAGAAGGCTAACCGACATCGGGCCGCTGTCCAGTGCAAAACCGCATTTGTTCGCCATCGCTAAGGAAACCTGCGACCTGTCGGACGCGACACCTAGCAGACGCAAGCACTTGGGCCAGCAAGTGTTCGGCTGCGGGGGATACGGGCGAGTGAATCACCACTTCGGATTTACGGGGTGTTGTTTTCCGATGGGGTGCTGTCAGGGTGCTGTCTGATTCCGTACCTGCTTGACCGTCTCAGGCTGCCCGTTAGGCTGGCGCTGATGTGGACAACCCGACAGATGAAGCGGCTGATCGCTCTGGGGAGTCCGGTGCAGCGATTTACCGGAGTGGACGGCAGTGCGAGAAAATTGGTGGAAATGGGGAGTCACTCTACTGAGTGCGACGCTGGTCTTAAGCCTTGGCTGCCAACGGGAGACGCGGCCTGCAGGGATGCCGGAACTGCATCCGGTTGCGCTGACCTTCACTCAGGACGGCACTCCGCTGGCCGGGGCAACTGTTCGTCTGGTTCCGCAGGACACCAGCAATACCTGGTATTCCGGTGGCCATACCGATGAGCGTGGCATTGCGGTGATTCAGACAGATCGCAAATACCCAGGTGTCCCCGCTGGGACTTATAAGGTAACGGTATCGAAGCTTGAGATGCCCGCTCCCGCCTCGGCTGATCTTTCGCCACTCGATGCGCCGCCGGGCGGTTCTACCTACGACTTGGTGCCGAGCGAATACGCCCATCCCGATAAAACGCCGCTGCAGCTCACCGTCACCGCTGGCGAGAATCAGCAGGAGTTTGATCTCGGTGCAGCGGTCCGCATTGAACGCAAAGGCCCACCGGCGCTCTAGCCGTTCGGCGGCCATTGATCACTGATTGATTTCTTTTGTTCTGGGTTTGAACTGTCCGTTCTTATAAAGAATCTGATCATGAAGCTTCAGTATCGTCGGGTGAGGCCATCCGCCGGATTTACGCTGGTGGAACTGCTGGTGGTGATCGCAATCATCGGTGTGATGGTGGGCTTGCTGTTGCCAGCCGTGCAGTCGGCGCGGGAAGCAGCACGGCGGATGCAATGCAGCAACCATGTCAAACAGATCTCGCTCGCGTTGCACAATCACCATTCGACTTATGGGCGATTTCCTGCTGGTGGTGACAGTTTTGCTGGTCGTTTCGACGATCCAGACGGCAGCAATGGCGGACGTTGTGGAACGATTGTGCACCTGCTTCCCTATCTCGAGCAGGTGGCTCTGTACGAGGCAATCAAGCAGGTTGTGCCGCTCTCGCTCGGAGCTCCTTGGAATGTTGATGAGGTCTATCAGACCAATTTGGGCAACGTTCAGTGCCCCTCCAACTCCGGCACCACCCGTCACTCCGATCCCAGTTTTGGCGGCAGAACGGCAGCGTTGAATAGCTATGTGTTTTCGCTCGGCGACGGGCTCTGGACTCAGGGCCATAAACCCGGCAGCGATGCGCATCGTCAAACCATCTCGCGGGGCATGTTTTATCGCGAGACCAAAAAGTTCAGCAATTGCACCGACGGCACCAGCAACACGGCGGCTGTGAGCGAATGCCTCTCGCCGACAACCCGCGACGGAACCGACATCCGCTCCAACGTCGCTCGCTATGATGCGATCTGGGATGGCACGCCCCACGGTGTGCCTTTCAATTGCACCAATGGATTGCCGATTGCACCTAATAGCAACGGACGGCAGTTTGCCGATGCGCACCGTTCACCGACCTGGCGAGGTGTGCTGTTTACTTCCGGGTGGTCGGCGGTCAACGGTTTCACGACGATGACTCCGCCCAATTCACCAATGTGCCACTATGGCGGCAATCCGAACAACGACTGGGCGGTGCTGCCACCGGTCAGCAATCATCCGGGCGGAGTGAATGTCGGGATGCTCGATGGTTCGGTCCGTTTCGTGTCCGAGTCCATCGACTGCGGCAACCCCAATGCCCGCGCCGTCAGCAGCGGCCCGAGCCCGTTTGGAATCTGGGGCGCAATGGGTTCGCCCAGTGGTGGTGAAACCTTGCAGCAGTAAATTGCTGCGGGAGACGCAGCATCGGCAGGCTGGCACCTGCCAGGTTGCCCGAAGGCCCTCTGGGCGGAGTGGGTGTGGTACAACTCAACCTTGGTTCACCACTCCCCACTGAGGATGCATCATGACGCGATTGAGCGAGGTTTTCTCTGCAGCATGGGTGCTGACGGTGACGTTGGCAGCGATGCTGCTCACACCCGCAGTGAGTTCCGCTCAGGCCTATGGCGAGCCTGATCGCGCCGCTCCGGGCGATGAGATGATTCAGCGTTATTTGGCTTCGGAGGCGCTGCGGTTAGATGCCCAGTTTGAATCCGATCTGCAGTCACAAGAGCACCTGCAGCAGCGCCTGCCGCAGTACCGTGAGGAGTACCTGCAGATGCTCGGGTTGTGGCCCCTGCCCGAGCGCACGCCGCTGGAGCCGGCGGTAACGGGCACGGTCGAAGGCGATGGCTACACGGTGGAACTGTTGCATTTCCAGAGCCTGCCGCAGTTATACGTCACCGCCAATCTCTATCGCCCTCGCGAGCTCAAGCCCGGTGAGCGGTTGCCGGCGATTGTGTACGTCTGTGGTCATTCGAACTGCGGCCGCAACGGCAATAAAACCGCATACCAGTCGCATGGGATCTGGTTCGCACGCCACGGGTATATCTGCTTGACGCTCGATACCGTCCAGCTCGGTGAGATTGCCGGCATTCACCATGGGACCTACCGCGAACAGCGCTGGTGGTGGCACAGCCGTGGGTACACCTCTGCGGGCGTCGAGTGCTGGAATGGCGTGCGAGCGATCGACTATCTGACCAGTCGCGACGATGTCGATCCACAGCGGATTGGGGTCACGGGGATCAGCGGCGGCGGAGCGGCCACTTTTTGGATCGCGGCAGCCGACGAACGTGTTGCTGCCGCGGCTGGGGTCAGCGGCATGGCAGATCTCGAGTCCTATGTTGGCAATCGAGTGATCAACGGGCACTGCGACTGCATGTTCCTGCACAACACCTACGCATGGCCGTGGACCCGCATCGCTGCGCTGATCGCCCCGCGCCCGCTGCTGTTCGTCAACAGCGACGCTGATCCCATCTTTCCGATGGATGCGAACGACCGCATCAGCAATCGACTGGAGCGGCTCTACAGCTTGTACGGCGCCGGCGACCAGGTGGATGCCGTGGTCAGCATCGGCGGGCATGCTTATCGCCAAGACATTCGCCAAGCGACCTATCGCTTTTTCAACACGCACTTCAAGAACGACCCGAGCCGGGTGACCGACAGCGAACGTGATCTGGTCGTCAGTGGCCGCGCACCTCAGTACCCGATTCCGCCGGAGCGACTGCGGGTGTTTGCAACCGATGATGACATTCCCGCCGATCAGCTCAATGCGACGATCGATGAGCACTTTGTACCGGTCGCATCGTGGCAGGTACCGAGCAGCGGCTTTAGTGCTTGGCAGGCCGAAAAACTCGCTAAGCTGCGTGAGTTGCCGTTCCGTTCGTTGCCGGCCGAGATTCCTGCAGCGAGCCACGTCAGCCGTGAAGGCCAAGTCGAGCGGATCGAGACGCAGCCGGGCATTCAATTAGAACTGCGGCACAGCGAGCAGACCACCGGCTCGGAAGCCCAGCGGGTGTT
>CALELC010000338.1 GCA_937904535.1 uncultured Planctomycetaceae bacterium | reverse complement strand
GCGAATCGCATTTTTCAGCACGCGATCCTACGAACGTCCGTTTTTCGAGGCAGCTAATTCGCTGCACCGACACACGATGACGTTCTTCGATTCGGGGCTGGACTTGGCAACCGCCGCGCTCGCGCGAGGTCATGATGCCGTATGCATCTTCGTCAATGACTGCGTGGACGCGGCCGTTTTGCAAGAACTCAAAGCTGCAGGCGTGCGTTTGATCGCACTTCGTTCTGCCGGCTTTAACAACGTTGATCTTGCCGCGACGCAACAGTTTGAGTTGCCGGTGGTGCGCGTGCCGGAGTATTCACCCCATGCCGTCGCGGAGCATGCGATGTGCTTGATCCTAGCGCTCAACCGCAAGATTCACCGAGCCTACCTCCGTGTCCGCGAGCTCAATTTTTCGCTCGACGGATTGATGGGATTTGACCTGCACGGGGCGACGGTGGGGGTGATCGGAACCGGTCGTATCGGCATGGCCATGGTCCGAATCCTGCATGGATTTGGAGCGCAGATCCTCGCGTACGATCCTCAGCCGAACGACGAGTTGGTGCAGACGTATGACGTGCGCTACCTGACACTCCCGGAGATATATGCCGCTGCGGATGTCATCACTCTCCACTGCCCGTTGACACCGCACACCCATCACCTGATCGATGCTGAAGCCTTTGCACAAATGAAGCCCGATGCGCTGCTGATCAATACGGGCCGTGGGGCATTGATCAACTCCAAGGCATTGATCACAGCACTAAAAGCGGGCAGGATCGGTGGCGCTGGCCTCGATGTATACGAGGAAGAGGAAGGTGTGTTCTTCCATGACCTCTCCCAGCGTGTTTTACAGGATGATGTTCTGGCGCGATTGTTAACCTTTCCCAACGTACTGATTACCTCTCATCAAGGTTTTCTCACGCGCGAGGCGCTTGGTAATATCGCGGCGACAACTCTGGCCAACATCACGGCTTATGAAAAGGGTGACGAGTTGCTCAATGTCGTCCGATTATGAGGCCTGCGACAACACCCAAACGGGATCGCCATCACGGATACCAAGGCACTCGGCGGTTTGGCGACTGAGGCGAGCCAGACCTTCGGCTTCGTTGGCATCCACGGGAGCGCGAATGCAATGAAATCCGCCTGTCTGTGACGCCAGCATCGCGGTAGGTCCGGTAACGGGGTCTCGCGCGATCTGCGCCACCGCTTGGCGACACGCGGCGACCGAGCGGATGTTCGCAGTCTTGCATTCGAGCACCGGCCCCCCATCGAAGATGTCTATCATGTCCGTGGCCGTAAAACCTTCACCCCGCAGCAGCTTGACCGCTGGTTCGGTTTCCGGATGGACTTGCCCGATCACCTCACGGACAGCCGCTGGCAGAAGTTCCAGGGGGATCGGATAGGGCGGGATCAGTTCTTCAATGAACGACTTGGCAACCGTCGACAGGGCGTCGGCGACGGGAAAGTCGACTTGGAAGAACGGACGCATTACGGCTTCCCAAAAAGGACTGACTCCGCGCTCGTCGGATCGCCCGCGCATCTCAGCGATCACGCGGTCAGCAAAGCGGCCCGGACGTTGAGCTAACAGCAAAAAACGCGACAGGGAGAGGAACCGGCCATTGCCACCTCCGCGAAACGCTGGCAACAGAAATAGACTGCCAATTTCCGTCGGTCCATCGTAGATCCGTTGCAGATGCAGTGTTTGTCGCTGTTGATTGATGATTCCCAGTGGTGGGCAGTCGTGTCGCGTCGAAACCACGCGATACACGTAGATCGGCTCGTACCCACCGCTCTTGCTGTAGACCGAGGCGGTTCCGACGAGTTTGCCGGTACCGCGGTCTTCCATTACCAGAACATACGGCTCGCCCAACGGCCGTTCGCTTTGCCGCGTGAAGGCGAAGGGTGACCGCTC
>CALELC010000337.1 GCA_937904535.1 uncultured Planctomycetaceae bacterium | reverse complement strand
AGCAACATCGTCTGTGGCGGCGCTGAGCCAGTTCCATCGCCAGTGGACACAGCGGTAGGCTTGATGACATTTTGATCATTGCAACAGTCTGGCCAGTGTGGCGGCAATACCGCGGAGCGACTGTTCGTCGGGCAGACTGATGGTGATCTGCGGGCGGCCCTGTTCGTCGACTGCGGTCATGCTGGCAAGCTGCTGAGTCATCTGGTCGACGATTGCTGTGTCAGGTTCCGAGGCACCATCGCGCTGTAGCAATTGTCCGGCTAGCGTCAGGGCGGCGCTGACGAGTTGGCCGGTCGCCGCGGCGACGCCCTCGCGCCGCTGGCGTATCGCTTCGGCCTCGGCCTCAACTCGTCGCTGCTGGCTTTCATCGACCGGCGCGTCGGGTTTGGGTGTAAGGATTTTCTCCAGCCGCTGACGCAGGTCGGCAATTCCGCTCACCATTTCCACCGACTCCACATCGCTGGCCATATCTAGCGCAGCGTCGGCCAGATCCTGCTTGGAAGCTAACGTATCGAGCAACCGCTCCTCAATCGTTTGTGTGGTCACCAATTTATAAACGTGCACCGGGTTCTGCTGCCCCATGCGATGCGCTCGGGCAATTCGCTGCTCCAACACAGCCGGGTTCCAGGGCAGGTCGACATTGATGACCGTGTTGGCGCTTTGCAAGTTAAGCCCGGTCGATCCCGCGTTGGTCATTAAGATCACACGACATTCTGGATCGGTCTGAAATCGCTGCACGATCATCGGCCGCTTCTTTTGCGGCACTTGGCCATCGAGCCGCACATAGTCACAACCGAATTCCTCCAGATAGTGCTCAATGCGACTGAGCATCGTTCGCCATTCGCTGAAGATCACGATCTTGCGGCTGGGATCAGCAATCAAACCCTCGAGCAACTCGGCAAGCCGCTCGAGCTTGCTGCTGTACTCTGGCTCCTGTTTATCGATCAGGAACGTGCTGTCGGCGGCCATTCGCGCCATCAGTAGCGCCTTTTGTAATCGCAGCAGATCCATTTCTGTCAGATACTTTTTCGCTGCGATTTGTGCAGCCGTCTTGACGTTGCTGTCATGAATCTCCAGCTGTTCCGCGGTCGGCTCGATCCGCACCACTTCATCCGTTCGCTCAGGCAACTGCTTAGCAACTTCGCTCCGTGTGCGGCGCAGCAAAATAGGTGCAAGCGATTCACGCAGCTGATCGAGGTTGCGGTAGCCAATGATTTTGCCGCGGTCATCCACCACGCGGTGGCGATGAAAAAATGCGTGAGCCGAGCCCAAACGGTGCTCGTCGACAAACCGGACCACCGTGAACAACTCACCGAGTTGGTTTTCTAGCGGTGTTCCGGAGAGCACGAGGCGAAAGTCACTGTGTAAGGAACGAATCACCGCACTGGTTTTCGATTCCCAATTCTTGATACGCTGACCTTCGTCTAAGATGATCAAATCCCAAGGTACCGCTTCGACCGCGGATAAATCTCGCAGCACCTGTTCATAGTTGCAGATCGTAAAAAATGCTCCCGCGCGATATTGCTCAAATCGCTCATCACCACTGCCGATGATCAGCTGGGCCGAGCGGTGGCTGAATCGCAGAATCTCGCTTTTCCACTGGCTCTTGAGCGAGGCTGGGCAAATGACCAGCACGCGTTTGATCTCAGCGAGGCGTGCCAGCAGCTCGGCTACACCGATTCCCTGAATCGTTTTTCCCAGTCCCATGTCGTCGGCGAGGATCGCACGTCCCGCTCCGACGGCAAAGGCAATTCCGTCTAATTGGTATGGCAGCAGCGTGGCCTTCAACAGCTCGCGCCGCAACGGATGATCAGCTGGATTCCGGCGGATCTCCTCGCATTCCTGGCGGAGCCGGTTTTGGGTCAATTGCCGCTGAATGAACGCTTCAGCGTCGGGATAGATGTGAACGTCGATGCCTGCCCGTTCCAGCGTCTGGATGCGCCGCATCACCTCAGCTGCATCAGTTTGATTTTGCTGCGCCGCGTCGCCGACGATTTGGAGCAGCTTGGCGTCTGCGCGCGTCGGCAGGTTGAACCGCAGACCGACGGGCTCGAGATAATCGACTCGCAGCGAAAGGTTGCGGCGATAATAGGGGGCACGCAACTTCGCGGACGAAAAGCGTTTCTGCACTTTGAGTATCGTGTGCATGATGTGCTTGCACGTTCCTAGCCCGCTGGTACGAAAGTCGGGGCAGGAACAGTACGACTGACCGACTTCGAAACCGCGCAGCGCCACCCGATAGGTTTTGCCAGATGCCGCGCTGGTCACCAGGTAATCGGCCCAGGGCCGGTCCGCGTTCAACGAACGCACCGTCATCGCCTCTTCGGCGGCCCGTTTCTCACGCTCGGCAATCGCCCGAGCGCGAAGTTCTTCCGGCGTTAGGTTTTCCAGCGCGACCGATTCATCGGGCGGTTCGGCCAGTCCCAACACACTCTTGGCATCGAGCAGATAGTCCAGAGCCGCGGCGACATGCAAACAGAACGCATCGCCACAATCACAATTGGTCTGCAGCTGTTTGGCACGAGCCGACTGCAAGGTGATCGTGACCACGGCTAAACGTGAGGCGAGATTCGCGTCCTCCACCCGCACGCGAAACAGATCACCGCCGAGAAACACGTCGCGTTCGCCTTGGATCTCGAATGCTCTGCCGCCGTCGCGGAGTTTCTTCGGGCCATCGTCTCCCAGCAACTGACAAGCTTGGTGGTACGTCAGCGAACCCAGCCGCCGGTGAAACGGATTGGTTCGCAACACCGCAGGACGCTGAGCACGACGCCCACTGGTTGCTGTTGCCATCTGTGTGCCTTACCTACTCGCTACTCTGTCGAAACCGTGTGCCTCGGTTGCTGAACACGGGTGCTAAACAATAGACACCAACACAAGCAGCGAGTTGAGAGGGCCTCTTGTGGGCCGCACAGCAATACCATGCCTTTGCGGCGGAGCAATGATTCTCCCGTTCTCACGCCCGGCAAGCTGTCAGCGGGTATACTGAAGTCGATCGTAGACGACCTGCTCTTTTCTTGCTCCGCTTGGGCTGATTCACATGTCGAGCGATTCTACTCCGCACTTGCCTTCGGCCGACGGGGAACCGGCCTGGGAAGCAGCTTATTTCTTTCCGCCGCAGGGCCGCTGGTCCGAAGCTGATTTCTTGCAGTTCCACACCAACCGGATGGCGGAATTGGTCGATGGTCGCTTGGAGATCCTGCCGATGCCGACGCTCAAGCACCAGCGAATGTTGCGATGGTTGCTCGACGCCCTTGAGGCAGCGGCGCCCAACGGCTCAGTCGTGCTGTTTGCTCCGCTGCCAACCAAGCTGTTCCCGGGCACGATTCGCGAACCCGACTTGCTGTACATCGCCCCAGAAAACCGACCAGGTCCGGAAGTCGATTATCCTAATCACATCGATCTCGCTGTTGAAATCGTCAGCCCTGGCAGCGATGCTCACAAGCGTGACTATGAAGACAAGCGGATCGATTACGCCAAGGCTGGCGTTGCCGAATACTGGATCGTCGACCCACAGCAGCACCAAATCACGGTACTGGTCCTGACTGGGGAACATTACAACGAGCACGGCATCTACACCGCCGGCAAAGTTGCCAGCGGCAGGCTATTGCCGGCGCTGCAAGTCGATGTCGATGCAGTCATGAATGCTTAGGGCTCGGCGGTCATTCATGTGACACCAGCTCGACTCCTTCTATCTCTTCGCCCGCTTTGAGAGTCAGCGTGCGGCTGGACTTAGTAGGGGCCTCGGCGGCGTCCAGCCAAAACGGATCGGTCTGAATCCGCTGTTCACCGGCGCGGATAAACTTTAGTTCGTAATTCCCTTGTTCATCGGTCCTGGTCGTGGGGACGTAGTAGCGGTTGTCGCGGCGATCCGTACTGATCGCGCGGACCTGCGTGTGAGGTTTGGGGCGGCCAAGCGCATCGACCACCTGACCGCGCACCGTTGCTCCGCGGGTGAGCGAAAGCTGCATCCCCTCAATGACCTGACCAGGGACCGTTTGGAACGGTTCGGTGATGCCGCTGGCCCAATGGCGCCACTGGTTGTACTCACCATCGTGGACGATCAGGTTGTACTGAGTGTGGTGGCTGGCGGGCAGGTACATCGTAAACCGGCCTTGTGCGTCGGTCGGATAGCTGTAACGGGTATCGCCGGTCAGCGAGTTACCGTCGCCTCTAGCCGGAGCGACGGTGGCACCTTCCACGGGTTTGCCCTCCGGGTCGAGCACTTGGCCAGTGATCGTGACCACCGGTTCGACAAAGATTTCAACCGGCTCGCCGCCAGGCTGAATGTCAAACGTGAGATCATCCAGGTTGCTTAGAAACCTTCCAGCAATTTCTGGCTCTTTCCGCTGATGTTCATGTACTGCCGCGGGGCTCCACCAGCGCGCGTATTTCCCCGCGATGGAACTTCGCATTCGATCGACTCCGACGGCCGTCACCATGAATTCAAACTCGCCAGGCGACATCCCATCGATTTCGATCAGGCCATCCGCATTGGAAGTTCCTTCAATGCCCGCGTGTTGCCAGTTCCAAAGCTGAATTCCTTCGACCGGTTCACCGGTCTCCGAGTCGCTAACTTTGGCCCTGAACGTCAATCCTTTCTCCAGTTTCAAATCGAGCCGCTCGGCTGAACCGCGGGCTACCTTCAAAGCCTGTTGACGAAAGGAACC
>CALELC010000336.1 GCA_937904535.1 uncultured Planctomycetaceae bacterium | reverse complement strand
TGCGCGCCGTCGACGGGCTCTGCGCCGCAGCCTCAGCGGCTGGCGGGAACAGCTCGCTGGCCGAGCGACAATGACTTGGACGCGCTCGTCGACGGCGTCAACGGCAGCGACTGGTAGGCGGAAGCCGCTGGCAACAGTCGGTAAGTGTCCCTTTTCTGTTTGAGCCAAAACCGCGAATTGCAACCGCGGTTTGCCATTGGTAGGCTATGGCGGGCTGAGATGCTGCGACACCGATGGCCACCATCGCGCGGGTTTCTCGCCAAGCCGTGCACCGAGCTCATCCCTCGCTTTGACACCCTCCTTCCGACGCTTCGAGACGTACCGTATGGCTGCCATCAATATCGAAACTAAAGGCGAAGTTGTCGTGATTTACTTCACCGATGGCAAAATCCTTGATAGTCAGCGGATTGAGCAAGTGGGCCGGGAGTTGCAAGACGCCGTGCCGTTGGCGACTCATAAGAAGATGGTGCTCAATTTCCGCGGCGTCAGTTTTATGTCGTCGGCGATGATCACGAAGCTGGTGATGCTGAACAAGTCATGCAAGACGCAAGGCGTGGCGATGAAGTTTTGTGATCTGTCCACCAACGTGATGGAAGTCTTTAAGATCACCAAACTCAACAAGCTGTTCGACATCCATAAGACAGAAGATAAGGCGATCGAGAGCTTTGACAAAAAGGGCTGGTTCGGCTGAACGCCGTTAAGCTTTGAGGTCGTATGAGTGAACTTGCCGATGCCCTGCGCACCCAGCGGATCGAACTGGCGGGGGATGTTCACGACCGCGTCATCCCGCCACTGTTTGCGGCGCGGATGCGTCTGGAAACGCTCGCTGCGCGGCTTGAGCCCAGCGACAGCGAGGAAGCCGCTGGGATCAAGGGAACGGTGGTTGCGGAACTGCAGCACGCCGTCGAGCTGATTCAGTCGGCGATCAACATCAGCCGCCAGCTGCTGCAGGGACTTGCCCCGCATGAACTGGGCGAGAAGCACTGGGAGACTCAGTTGCGGCTGGCGCTCGCTGATCCGACGCGGACGCTGCAGCAGGTCGGTAGCCTACCTTGGGAGCGGCTCGGTGATGATGCCGCGGTGCTGCTGACTTCGATCGCCGAAGAGGCAATCCGCAACGCCGTGCGTCATGGTGGCGCCCGGCGGATTGAAATTCATGTCGGACCAGCTGCCGACCAGCCAGACTCGCAGCAGCCTGGCGGCGAGCCTACGTGTTATCAGCTGACCATCGAAGACGACGGCCGCGGGTTTGATCCCCAGCAGAGCAGCGATCATCACGGGCTGCGCCTGATGGGGCTGCGAGCGGCTGCCTTGGGCGGGCAGTTGACGCTCTCTTCCCAGTCAGGTGGTCCGACTCGCGTGTGCCTACGTTGGC
Source organism: uncultured Planctomycetaceae bacterium (assembly GCA_937904535.1). Classification (GTDB taxonomy): domain Bacteria; phylum Planctomycetota; class Planctomycetia; order Pirellulales; family Pirellulaceae; genus UBA6163. The sequence goes on along the minus strand of CALELC010000336.1, from coordinate 9,195 downwards.
CGGTGCCGCCGGGGCAATAGGTTGCCGCTTAGACGGCTTTCTCAACTGGTGAGCTGCTGATTCGCCCTTGGACGCAGCTCTCTGATTTGACCAGCCGCCGGAGCGAGGCACGGATGGAGTTTCAACCGGCAGCGGGAGCGAAGCTCATTTGTTGATTCGACCGGCGGAGCGGTCGACCACGCAGGAGCGGTCGGTGGCTGTTTACTGCACCGTTTGTTGCAGCAGCTCGATTCGCTTTTCGAGCGCCTGCTTACGAGCCGCGACTTCGGCATGTTGTTGGGCCACGGCGTCATGGGCTGTCTTGGCTTCAGCTTCCGCCGCTTCAGCTAGCGCGAGTGGCTCCTGCACCGCTTGAGCTTCCCCTTGGAGTCGTGCGGCTTCGCCCTGCTGCTGGGACGCTTCGGCCCGCGCGGTAATTTGATCGCGGCGCATCTGCGCGACTTGCTGGAGGCTGGCGGCGAGTTCCGCTTCCCGATCGGCGACAAGTTGCTGAGCCTCGGCGGTGTCGAGATTGCCTACGCGGCCAGCGATGACCAAGTCGTGCTGATCGCGCGTCTTCGCGGCCAGCTGCTGGATCTCGGCGACCAAGCCATCGGCACGTTGCAAGGCGGCAGCGGCGGCAGCTTCCGCTGCCTGAGCGGCCGTGGTGAGTTGATCGCGTTTGGCGACCAGCGCTTCGCGAGCCTGGGTGGCTGCGGCGAGTTTGGCGGCCGCAGCGTTGAGTGCGGCCAGCGATGATTGGAACTCCGGTTCAAACGCCGCCAGCTTTTCGCTCTCTTCTTTGAGCCGCAAATCGGCCGGCGGTGGGTTGGCTGCCAACGGCTGGACGGCGCTGGGATCTTCAGACTTCGAGATTAGCACTTGTCCTTGCCAGTCACCTGCAATGACATTCGAGCCATCGTGCGTGATGGCGACGGCGAGTACGGATTCCTGCATTTGCGGAAACTCACGGACTAAATTGCCCGCGGCATCCCACAGCTTGACCTTGCGATCTTTGCCACAGGTGATCAGCCGGCCTTCGTGATCGAATGCCACGCCGGTCGCGCCGCCGTCGTGTGCGTTGATCGATTTGAGCGACTTGCCGGCGACGATGTCCCACAGCTTGACTGTCCCATCGTCGCTCGCCGAGGCAAACACATTGGAATCGTCTCGCCACGCGATTGCGTTGATGGCCCCTTTGTGTTCCGCCAGATCGAGGAACTGACGCCCGGTTTCGGCCTCCCACACGACCAAACCTGACGAGCGATCTCCGGAAGCCACCAACACGCCGTCCGGGCTAAATGCGACGGCGTAAATCCAGTCGGTGTGCTTCTTGATGTCGAACAGCAATTCACCGTCGATCGAATAGATCCGGAGCAACTTTTGTGGCCCGCCGAGAGCGACTTTCGTCAGGTTGTCGTTGACGTCGGCATCGAAGGCCACGTCGTACTCGTCGCCGACCTGCGCGATTCGCTCACCGGTTTTCACATCATAGATTGCGACGAGTCCAATCGCCGCGTGTTCGCCGCCACCCACGATCAAGTAGGCACCATCGCGGCTGAACCGCAACGACTGCGGCACACCCTCGGGGAACGGCAGCACGCCGAGCAATTCAGCGGTCTCGCTGTGATACAGCACGATCTGGCGTTGGCCAGCCACCGCCACCAACGGTGCCCAGGGGCTAGCGGCGACCGCCGTGATCGCTGCGGCGCGCGACGTGACAACAGGAACGGCCTGCGGCACCGTTTCCGGCATCGCCGCTGGGCCTTCCGGTTTGCCCGCGCCGCCGCTGACAAACGCCAGCGAGTTCGTCTTTTTCTTCGCCGCTTTACTGCCTGCGTTTTCAAGCAAGCCGCCTTGGATCCAGGCTTCGATCAGCTTGATCTGGTCCTCGGGAATCTTGTCTTGTCCCGGCGGCATGACCGGTGTGTCTTCATGCGCGACCAATTGCCACAACCGGCTGCCTTCATAGTCGCCGTCGAAAACGATTTCGCCGCTCCCCCCGCCGCTCATCAAGGCCGCGTGCGAGTCCAACGCCAAGCCGCCTTTGGATTCGCCTTGGTTGTGGCAGCTCAGGCAGTGCTGGCGGAAGATCGGCTTGATGTGATCCTCATAATTGATCTTCGCTTGTGCTTCCTCGGCGATCGCCTGTTCCGCGCTAACTGGGAGCAACGAAACACCGATCAGCATCAGTGTCACAGGAAAGGTTTGATAATTCATCGAGATCACTTCAGAAGGACGTGCTGGCGGCCGATCCGCCAGCCAAAGGAACCGTGTGTAAGGAATGGCCTGCTACAGGTCGACGCGAGGCCTAATGGTTGAACACAAACTCGCGACTGTTGAGCAGCGCCCAAAAGATGTCCTCGAGACCTTGCTGCTCGTTGGGAGCAGCCGCGATCGAGGCTTGCAGTTCTTGCATTTCCGTTTCCGTCGGTGTTCGCGACAGGCAGCGGATGTACAGCGAACGGACGATCTCGTCGGCTGGCATCTGCTGCTCCTTGAGCAGCTTTTCGATGATCTTCCCTTGGTTGATCTTGTTATGAACGCTGCTGCCGTTGAGCAGGTGCAAGGCTTGCGAAAGCGATGGGTCGGTGGTCGCCTCGCACTCGGTGACCGTCACACGGGGGGAGCGGCCAAAGGTCGTTAAGAAGTAGTTGCTGGTCGCACCGTCGGCGATCTGCACGGCTCGGGCGCCCAGCGGCAGACCACGGAACTTGTCCGGTGCCGCGGTGACCATCGAGATGCAATCGAGCAGGTTTTCGGCTGGAATCCGGCGAACCGTTGCATGAGCGTAGTTGCGCGTGTCACTGGCGTTTTCTGCCGTCGGCGTGCTCGAGCGCTGGTAGGCCTCGCTGGCACAGATATCGCGCACGAGCCGGCGGAAATCGAACTCATACTCAACCAGTTTTTCGCCGAGTCGGTCGAACAACTCCGGATTGCTCGGCGGATTGCTGGCACGGATGTCGTCAACTTCATCGACCAAACCGACCCCGGTGAAGTGAGCCCACACACGGTTGGCGATCGAGCGAGCAAAATAAGGGTTCTCCGGCGCGGTCAACCACTGAGCCAACACCTCGCGGCGGTCCTTGCCCGCCACGTCCGGTACTTCGCCACCGAGGAATTTCGGCTTCATGTCCTGGCCGGTAACCGGGTGCTTGGTTTCACCGCTGCCACGGTTGGAGATGATGAACTCGCGATAGTCTTCTGCTTGTTTCCGCCCGACCTGGGCAAAAAACGCGGCGAATCCGTAGTAGTCATCCATCGTCCAGCGGTCGAACGGATGGTTATGGCACTGGGCGCACTGAGTGCGAATTCCCATGAAGACTTGTGCCACATTTTCGGCCGTCTTCAAACGGTCACGCTCGACCTCATAGAAGTTGGTCTGAGGCGTTGTGAAGGTGCCGCCGGTGCTGGCCAGCAGATCGCGAACCATTTGGTCGATCGGCACATTGCGAGCGAATTGGTCAGTGAGCCAGTTCGCATATAAGAATGCGGACTTGTAGCTGACTTCATTGCTGCTCTTGATGGCCAGGATCTGCGCAAACTTCATTGCCCAGATTTCGCTGAACTCCTTGCGTTCGAGCAGCCGGTTGACCAACGCTTCGCGTTTGTCAGCCGCGACATCATTTATGAATTGGTTGTATTCATCTTCGGTTGGCAGCAAGCCGGTGATGTCGATGGTCACGCGGCGCAGGAACTCTTCATCGCTGCACAAGCCGCTCGGAGTGAGCCGCAGTTGCTGCAGCTTCTTGCCGACGAGTTCATCGATGTAATTGCCGGTGATCGGAGGCGGCGTGTAATCCAACCCTGCGGGCAACACCAATACTTGGCTGCCGACGGTGTGGGTGTCGAAGCGGACCATCACGAACGCTTCCCCACGGGCGCCCGCGGTGACAACACCCGCATCATCGATGTCGGCACTGGTCGGATTGTTGGTCGAAAAGCCGGCCAAACGCGATAGGTCGCGAGTGGTCCCATCAGCATAGTGAGCGACAGCGACGAATCGCTGGGTTGCGTTCTCACCCTCTAAAACGGCCTGGGGCGGATAGATTGAAACCGACTCAACGATCGGCGGCTTGGCGTCGGCGGGATCCGCCAGAGCGCCGTTGCGGAGCCATTCCAGAATCGTGGCGTAGTAGTCGGATTCGGCGTCAAAACGCTTGCCACCGGTGTGCTGCACCGCCCCGATCGACTTCTTCAGCAACAAGCTGTCTGCGGGGACCGCAAGATTGATCCGCCGAACGCCGATCTCACGCGTGATGCGGTGGTAATCGCCATCGGGATCGTAGCCGAAGAGGCTGATGCGAAAGCCGTCTTTACCGCGGGCGGCCCCATGGCAGGCGCCGGTATTGCAACCGGTCCGGGTCAAGATCGGGACGATGTCGTTGGTAAAGCTGAGCGGGTGACTGGTGGCCGCGCCAGCGACCTTTACAGGGATCTTTTGTGTGGCCCCTAAGTAGCTGGCGACGAGTTCGGCCGCGCCATCAGCGGCTGGGCGCAGCGTATGACCATCGATGGTGGCCACCGCATCCCCGGCGATCGACCACTCGACGCGGTCGGTGATATCGAGCGTAACGCCGTCGCTGCGCGTCATCACCGCGACAAAGCTCTGGAAGTCGCGCGCGGAATCGAGCGAAATCTCCGGCGGGTAGACGGCAAACTGCGGCGGTGTGGCGGTGTCGGACCGAGTGGACGTCGCTTCAGGCGTGGCGGCCAGCAGCCCAGCGGGCATCAGCAGCGCCAAGGAGACACCTACCACGGCAGGAAACGTGGCACCGGCGAGCCACCGGAGTGACTGTTTCGGGCTCTGACTTGACGTGTTCATGGGCTTCTCAAAGGAATTGAAGACGCAGGGCCAGGGAGCGTAAACCGCTCGTGGCATGTGGGAATGGCCGGACAAAGCGTGCCTGACCGGACTTACTGTTGCTGTTTCATCTGCCGCAGCTGTTCCAGACGGCTGAGCGGTTTGGGTTCCGCTTTTGGTTCTTCTGGCTTGGCAGCTTCGGCTGGTTCAGCGGCCGGTTTGGCTGGCAGCGGTTCATCCACGCGCAGCTCACCCGTCCCCTGAGTCTGGACGATTTCACCGGCGGAGTTGGTGATCTTGGCCACGCAGTGCAGCGTTTTATGGTTGCCCACTTTGGCGTCCGCAGCCAGTTCCAGTGGGAAGGTGACCGAGGTCGATTCCGGCGTCAGCGGTTGCTTCGGCTCGGGCGATGTCACACCTGGCGGCAGCCCGACCAGCTCGACTTCGGCGGTTCCTTCGAACGGTCGCATCACTTCCACGTTGACCTGCATCGCCGTCTTGGTACCGGTCTCCGCCGCAATCCGAGGGAACTCGAACTTGAATGCCACGTCCTCGACCGCCAACTCAATCGGCGCTGTGACGATCTGCGCCTGACCGTTGCCGCTGTCATAGGTCGCGACCATCATCATTGGCCAGCTGCCAACCGCCGCGGAGCCATTGGCGGTGATTGGAATCGTTACTTCGTTTTGATCCTTTTCGATCCTGCGGCCGTTGTTCACGGCGATTCCCGGCGGGGCGTAAAGGGTCGCCAACGAAACCGCACCTTCAAAACCTTCGTTGCGGACAATCGAGACCTTCAGGTCCTTGGCGCCGCTGCGGACGATCGGCGTGCCGGGCTGTTCCAGTGTGATCTTGAACGGCGCCGCATCGGTCACGGCGACGGCGAGCCGCTCGGAATCATAGCCCCACATGTCGACGCGATTCTGACCGAGTACTAAGCGGTGACGCAGCTTGAGTCCACCTTCCAGGTCCGCCAATTTCTCGTCATTGACCTTCGCTTGCAGCCTCACCAGCGCCGCCGAATCGGGGGCGTCTTCGGCCGCCGTGAAGATTACCGGGATCTCCGCGCGGTCAGCCGGCATCGGGTAGGTCTTCACCTCCACCCCGGCCGGTACATCGAGCCAATTGAGCTGCAGTTCGCCGCCAAAGTTTTCGCGTCTGGCGGTGAACATCATCGCCATCGATCCGCCCCGTGGCACGGCCACCGCGTGCGGCTCGTCACGGACGATCTCGCGGCGGTCGAGCGTCAGCGCCGGCTCGGCGCGAGTGACTTCGATCCGGTAAGCAAACTCCGGTCCACCACGCCGCAACGAATCGGTGATCCGCACGGTGTGCAGACCATCTTCGGCCGGGGTGAACTCGACGAAGGAATCGGTCTTGCGGCCTTCATCGTCGTTGCCGGCCATCGAGCGGAACTGTGGGTTGTATACATTGACGACCGAGTCCAGCGGCGAGCGGAGGGTGCCGCGAGCGTACACGCGGACCAGGTACTTTTGACCTTTGGTGGCTTCAAAGGAGAAAAAGTCGATGTCGCCGGGCTGCCCGATCACACCGCAGAAAGCGCCCGGGCCGGTCGCCGAATTGCCTTTGCGAACATCGTCATTCGGCTCGGATTCAACCGTCACCGGCAGATCGTTCACCCGAATCCAGTTCGGTGAAGGACTGACACCTTGGTCATTCTGCGTGACAACGGGGAACAGATCGGTGCGCTCGCTCGGCAACTGCACTTGAGCGGTTGTGAGCAGCGGAGAGTCAGGATTGCCGGTGGGATGAACCAAGGTTGCTGTTAAAAGTTCGCCCGGTTTGCCGCCGGCCGGGATGACGGCGATCGGCCGCGGAAACGTGCCGATGTGCATCCGGTAATGAGCCAAGTCATGGCCGCCGAAGCTGCTGTCGCGCAGCAACACCTTATAAGTGCCGGCTTGAGGAGCCGTAAACGTCAGCAGCGGATCCTGTTGCAGCAGCGAGGAATCGTCGCTGTCGGCTATCTCAAAGCGACCGGCATCGAGAATCGCAATATAAGGATCGAAAATGCGATTGCGGTAATCGTAGCTCAACCGCATCCCTTCGACTTCGACCTGCAGCGTTTGCCCTGCGGCCAGCTCCACTTCAAAGTGATCGAGATCTTCGAAGGTGATGATGCCTTCGATCGTACAATTGAGATCGATCTTTTGCGCGGTTTCAAAGTCGCTGTTGGGCTCGACCTCCTTCACCACCGGGATCGCTCCCACACCCATCAGACGCAGGTTGCTGACGCCTGATTTGGTCACCAACTGCAGCGGATACAACCCCGGTGCGATCGTCTCTTCGGCGACGACCGTGATCTCGACCTGCTTGGCGTCGATCGGCTTGACCTCGGTGACACTCATGCCCGGTTGGTCAAACAGCACCTGATGGGCATCGGCAAGCCGGTCGCCATGCAGGATCACCTTGGTCGTTTGTCCGCGGACGATCCCCATCGGTTCCATGCGATTGACTACCGGCTGAGCAGCGCCGGCAGACGCTATCCAGCAGCTTGGTAGGCTCATGCCACTGGCCAGTAGCGCCAGGGTTATCGGAACGATTAACGAGCGGGACATCACGACATGTTTCATGGCAACCTCGAACAACGACGGCATACTGGGGACGCTGGCGGCAACCATCCGATCAAGCCAGCAGCGGCTTGATCACCTGGCCTCCGTCGACGATCTCGATCGGGCGGTCGCCGGGTGCCATCAACTCCTTATCCGCAACGATGCCCAGCAAGTGATACATCGTCGTCGCCAAATCTTCGGGGCTGACCGGATTCTCTTCGGGCTCGGCGGCGGTCGCGTCGCTGCTGCCGTACACCATGCCGCCCTTGATGCCACCGCCAGCGAGCATCACGCTGAACACCTTCGGCCAGTGGTCGCGGCCAGCGTCGGTGTTGATTTTGGGCGTGCGGCCAAACTCGCTGCTGACGATCACCAAGGTCTCGTCGAGCATCCCACGCTGCGACAGGTCGTCCAGCAGCACCGCGAGCGCCGCGTCCAGCGGCGGCATCGAATTGCGGAATCCGCTGGTGATGTTGGCGTGCATGTCCCAACCGCCGTAGGTAACGGTCACCAATCGCACACCCGCCTCGACCAGCCGGCGCGCCATCAGCAGCCGTTGCCCGGCTTGATTGCGGCCATAGCGATCGCGGAGCGCGGCGTCTTCTTTGTCGATCTGGAACGCTTCACGCGCCGCGGGGCTGTCGAGCAGGCCGTAAGCCCGCTCATAGAACGTATCCATGGCGGCCACGTTGTCCGAGGAGGTCAACGAAGCGAAGTGACGATTGACCGCTTCCAACGCCGATTTGCGGCGGACGAACCGCTCGGCATCGACGCCGTTTGCCAGGTTCAGGTCACGGACTTGGAAGCGGGGGTTCTGGGGATCGTCGCCCAGTGCAAACGGGCCATAGCTGCTCGACAGGTATCCGGTGCCCGCATATTCGTTGGGCACATTGGGGACACATACGTAGGGTGGCAGGTTGTTGCGCGGGCCGTACTCGTGACTGACCACGGCGCCGAAGCTCGGGAACACCAACGCTGGACTCGGCTTGTAGCCGGTGAACATGTTGTGGGTGCCGCGCTCGTGAGCGGCTTCCCCGTGGGTCATCGAGCGGATCACCGAGAACTTGTCGGCACACTTGGCAAGATTCGGCAGCGTCTCGCTGAACGTCTCGCCGGTATTGGTGCGGATCGAGCCCAGTTCGCCGCGATATTCCAGCGGGCTATAAGGTTTGGGGTCGAAGGTTTCTTGATGAGCGATCCCGCCGGGCAGAAACACGTGGATTACGCTTTTCGCCTTCGCTTCCAGGTGCTCGTAATTCTTTTGCTGCGCCTGGGCCTGCTGCAGCATCATCAGCTCGGCGAGCGAGATTCCCAGGCCGCCAAACGAACCAGCGGCCAAAAATCCGCGTCGGCTCAGCCGATTTCCGTAACAACGCGTCATCATCCAGACTCCCGTGGAACGAACTCGATCAACGTAAGGTTTAGCGACCCCAAACCGCTCTGCTCAGTTAGGCCGAGCTGCTGGTGGGACGCCCCGTGTCCTGTGTCAGCTAGCTCTGCTGTATTTGCACGCTCAACTGGCCGATCAGGCTGCGACCGGCGTCAGAACGCCGTGGGTAAAGGTTGGTAGGCGGGGGAGGAGTACCAAGGGATGGCCTCCAGGTGGGTATTTTAAGCCCCCAGCGTATCCCACGGGGGCAGGAATGTCAAAGACTGCCGGAACCGGCGAGCTTGCTGATTTTTCTGCTTGGCTGGGGTGCTGGAGATCCAATCGCTCAAACGTGTAACGGCTTGCGCTGAACTCAAATTTTTCGGATTTCGTTGGGATTGCTGCTGAAGGCGAGTTGGCAGTGGTTGCCGAAGGTTCACCAGCTTGCCCAGATCCGCCGCTCTTCGCTG
>CALELC010000335.1 GCA_937904535.1 uncultured Planctomycetaceae bacterium | reverse complement strand
GCTGATTGCCTCTGGTCCCCAGTTGATCCGCTCAGCAACCATCCTTTTTTCCACTGTCCATCCGCACCACTCCTGCTAGCCGATGAACTACACTGCTCGCAGATAGAGATAATTTACGCAGTTCATGTGCATCTCGACTAATCATCCTGAAGCGGGATGCAAAACCGCGGCACATTCAAGCTTTCGGCACCTACCCGCTTTTTGAATCGTTTTGTCAGTGAGCACGGCCCCTGCGATGACACGTCGATCGGTCGCCTTACTCATTGAAACTTCCAACGGTTACAGTCGCGGCCTGCTCGAAGGCGTGATTGCTTACACCAAGGAGCAGGGCAACTGGTCAGTTTATCTGACCGAACAAGAGCGGGGCGCACCGCCACCGAGTTGGTTGCGAAACTGGGGCGGCGACGGCGTGATCGCACGAATTGAAACCGCCGCGATCGGCCAACAACTCAAACGCTGTGGAGTTCCCATCGTGGATCTGAGCGCCGCTCAGCACATCAAGGGAATCCCCTGGGCCGATACGGATGACCAGGCAATTTCACAGTTAGCTGTGGAGCATTTTACGGAACGCGGTTTCCGCAATCTCGCCTACTGTGGAGATGCCGGTTTTCAATGGTCCTTGAAGCGGTCTCACTATTTCCACCAGCATGCCGAGGCCGCAGGTTGCTACGTCTGCGAGCACCAATCGGTCGCTCGCTACGATCGCACCTACAACGCCGTCGTGGAGAAGCAGCGGATCATGGACTGGATTGCAAAGCTTCCGCGGCCCGTCGCGATTATGGGCTGTTACGACTTCAAAGCCCAGGAAGTGCTGGATGCCTGTCGGCAGCTGCGCATTGCGGTCCCCACGGAAGTCGCGGTTCTCGGCGTCGACAACGATCATCTGATCTGTGAATTGTCGGAGCCAACCCTTTCGAGCGTGATTCCCGACACGAAACGGACTGGCTATGAAGCCGCGGCCCTACTCGACCGGATGATGTCCGGTGAAGCGGTTGCCACTGATCAACCGCTGATGACCCAACCGCTCGGAATACACCTACGCGAGTCGACAGACACTCTGGCGATCGATGATAAAGAGATTGCACGGGCGTTGCAATTTATCCGGCGTCAGGCATCCACCAACATCCGCGTGAGCGAGGTATTAAAACAAGTCAAACTGTCCCGCCGCGCGTTCGAGCATCGTTTCAAGAAATGGGTGGGACACACGCCCCACGAAGAGATTCAGCGGGTGCGTATGAACCGTGCGAAGGAATTACTCCGCGACACGGAGCTGACGGTGCAACAAATCAGCGAAAAGCTCGCATTTGATCATGCGGAGTACTTGGGCGCTGCTTTCAAACGCGAAGTCGGCGTGTCCCCCGGAGAATACCGCAAGCAGCATTGCGACTCCTAATAGGCGTTCGACGATGCGTGGTAATCACGTTCGCATTCCCGTGGCAATACGGCGGAACCAGGCTACAAATCAGTTCTGCGATTGGCTGTCGCGGCGTCGCAACGTCGCGCCTGATCAC
>CALELC010000334.1 GCA_937904535.1 uncultured Planctomycetaceae bacterium | reverse complement strand
CTTCTTCGAATTCCGCAATACCGGTCGACTCGGTTGCCCCTACGATTACACGCATTTCGAGACCGAACTCGAGCCGCTGTTGGTCAACATTCACGACGCAGCGAGTCACCGTGGCAAACAACCCAAGCGAGCGGCTGTATCGGCCGACTCCCAGGCGCGATTGATTCAGCTTCGCCGCGACATGGAAGAAGCGATCGAACGCGAGGACTACGAAAAGGCGTCGGAGATTCGGGATCAGATTCGCGATCTCGAGGACGCTGGGAACCACTGATTTCGAGAAACAGGAACATAAACGTGCGGAATCGTGCGGTGTGAAGCGAAAATTTCGCACCTGCCATTCCCCACCCTAGCCCTGACCGCGACAATAGAGACATCAGTCGATTCGATCAGGGCGGAAGAGGACCAACGTGCAGCGAGACCAGGCATTTGACGAACTGGCCGGACGATGTGGCGAATGGCTGCGGGGTACCGGTCCGGAATCGGACATTGTCATCAGCAGCCGGATTCGCTTGGCTCGTAACCTGGCCGACTTTCCGTTCATCCGCCGCTGTACCGATGAGGACCGGCTGAGCATCGAGCGGACGGTGCGGGCGCGAATGGACCGAATCAGCGACCTCTCCGAGGTGCGGTACATCGATGTCGAAGAGCTGTCGGAGGTCGACCGGCAGTTTCTCGTCGAGCGGCAATTGATCAGCCGCGAACTCGCCGACACCGATGGCTCTCGCGCCGTCGCCATCGATCCCAGTGAGCAGTTCAGCGTGATGGTCAACGAAGAAGACCATCTGCGGATTCAAGTGATGCACAGCGGGCTCGATTTAGAAAATGCGTGGCAGCGCATCAATCGCCTCGACGATCTGCTCGAAGGTGCGATCACCTACGCGTTCCATCCCAAGTACGGGTACCTGACCGCTTGTCCGACGAACGTCGGTACGGGCCTGCGGGTCAGCGTGATGATGCACTTGCCGGCGCTGGTGATCACGCGGCAGATCGACAAGGTCTTTCGAAGCCTGCAAAAGATCAGCGTCACCGTCCGCGGACTCTACGGTGAAGGCTCGCAGTACACCGGCGATTTCTACCAGATCAGCAACCAGATCACGCTCGGCAAGACCGAGGCGGAACTGATGCAGCAGGTCGCTGAAGTGGTGCCGCTGCTGATCGACTATGAGCGCCGCGCCCGGCAGTTCTTGGTCGAGCAAAGCGAGAAGGATCTGCACGACGATGTCAGCCGAGCGCTGGGGATCCTGTGCACGGCGAAAAAGATCAGCAGCGAAGAGACGATGCACTACCTCTCTAAGGTGCGGATGGGCGTGAACCTGGGGTTGATCGAAGACGTCCCTGTCAAAACGATCAACAAATTGTTCATCCACACCCAACCTGCGCACCTGCAAAAGCTCCGAGGCAGGCTGCTCGGTTCATCCGATCGCAACATCGAACGGGCGAGCTACCTGCAGCAGCATCTCAGCGGCCAGGGCCGACAGGAATCGGACCTAAACTGAACACCGATGTCCCACCGGATAGCCCCGCCTGAGCCGCCGCTGATTACTGTGGCAAGCAGTGAATCTCTGCAGCAGCCGAGAAATGCGTCGCTGCACCTTTGGTGGGTTTAACCGCTACCGCCGCATCCGTCCTGTGATCTACCTATTGCCCGGCTACTATGTCCCAGCCCGACCTCGCTTCGTTTGCTCAACTAGCCTCTGAGTACGACTTCGTCCCCGTCTACCGGCGCCTGCTGGGCGATACGCTGACTCCGGTAACCGCGTTCGGCCTGCTCGATCAAGGCGGACCGGCCTGCTTGTTTGAAAGCGTCATCGGCGGTGAAAAGGTGGGACGCTACAGCTTCCTGGCTGCCGATCCGATCAAACGCGTGTATGCGATCGGCAATGAGTTAACGGTCGTCGACGAAGACGGCTCTGCGGTGACGCAGCAGGCGCAGGATCCGCTGGTTAGTCTCCGCGAACATCTCCAAGCCACGGTCGCTCCGATCGACTCACTGCCGCCCTTTATCGGCGGCGCAATTGGCTACGCCGGCTACGATGTCGTCCGCTACACCGAGCATTTGCCCGACGCGCCGGCCGACGATCGCGAACTGCCGGATCTCGACTTCTCGTTTTATCACTCCCTGTGCATCTTCGACCATGTGCAGAAGTCGATCACTGTGGTCACCCTCGCTCGAGGCATCGGCGCAGAGCCGCAGGACAGCTACGCCGAGGCCATCCGCCGACTCGATGAAATCACCCAACGATTAGCGGCTCCGCCACGCCTGGAAATCAGCGAACTGACGCCAGCTTCGCCGGGCACCTATGCGGGAGACGGTTCAGCCGAGGCGCTCAGCCAATCAGCCATCACCAGCAACTTCACCCGCGAGTCGTTCTGCGATGCTGTCCGCAAGTGTGTGAGTTACATCCACGCGGGCGACATTTTCCAGGTCGTGCCGAGCCAACGGTTCTCCATTCCAACCGACGTTGAACCGCTTGAGATCTACCGCAGCCTCCGCGTGATCAATCCGAGCCCGTTCATGTTCTTTGTGCGGACCGGCAACGCGGTGCTGGTCGGCTGCTCGCCCGAGATCATGTGCCGGGTGGCGAACCGCGTGGTGACGGTTCGCCCGCTGGCGGGCACGCGCCGCCGCGGCAAGACCGAAGCAGAAGACCGACAACTGGAGCAAGAACTGCTCGCCGATCCCAAGGAACGCGCCGAGCATGTGATGCTCGTCGACTTAGGGCGCAACGATGTGGGCCGAGTCGCCAAATTCGGCAGCGTTGAATTGACCGAAGTCATGGTGGTCGAACGCTACAGCCACGTGATGCACATCAGCAGCGAAGTGCAAGGCGTACTACGCGATGAGCTCGATGCGTTCGATGCTCTGAAGGCTTGCTTACCAGCTGGCACCGTTTCGGGTGCTCCCAAAGTCCGGGCGATGCAGATCATCGATGAGATCGAACCACACCGCCGTGGGCCTTATGGGGGAGCCGTTGGCTACTTCGATTACCGCGGCAATATGGATACCTGCATCGCGCTGAGAACGATGGTGATCAAAGACGGCATCGTGCATGTCCAAGCCGGATGTGGCGTCGTCGCGGATAGCGATCCTGATGCTGAATACGAAGAGACCGTCAACAAGGCCAAAGCGCTGATTAAAGCGATTGATGTAACCG
>CALELC010000333.1 GCA_937904535.1 uncultured Planctomycetaceae bacterium | reverse complement strand
TGAGGGAATAGTCCAAGCGAACCGCCTAAACCATGGACTGCAGGGGTGTTTCAACAGCAGGGCGGAGATCGAATGATTGCTCATCGGTTTCGATCCGATGATTGAGTTCTCCGAGACGAATCCCATAGACCGTCAACTGCGGCGATTGCAATTGTCCCTCGAGCTGCCAATCCAGCGGCGACAGAGCTCCCTGAGCGGTGACGTCGACGGTCAGCTCACCGTGCGTGGCCGGGACTCCTTCCAGAGCCAACACCGCAGCTACCGACTCAACCGGCAACCGCTGCGAAGTCACGTGCGCCGACCAGCGGCGTGTGTCGCGAAAATCCGCATTGAAGTCGGCATTCAGGCCCGCCTGCGGCACGTTAACTACGTTGATTTGCAACTGCGGAACACTCACACGCCCATTCGCAATCTCCAGCGGTCCGGTATTGAGGTCCAGCGACGGGCGGTTGTCGATGCTGAGGTTTTGCAGCGCGAGCTGCCCGTCGGCATCCCACTTGGTTGCGTCGGTGATCGAATCGACCGGCGCCACCCAGTTGAGCGAACCGGTGGCAGTCCCGGTCGCATTCACCGAGAACTTACTGCCTTTTGCAAATGCTCCGGTCAATACGGGCAGTTGAACCGATTGAACTTGCAGCGCAATGCGAGCGAGTCGCTGTCCCTCACCCGCCAGTCTCAAGCTTGCACTGCCCTGGAATTCCCCCGCATTGGTCGCTCCCGGGGCGGTTCCGCTGCCCAGAAGCGTTCCGCGTAGGTTGGTAAGTGAAACAATCCCATTCTCATAATTCACTCCGGTATTGAGACTGAGCGTCGTCGACTCCACGCGCAGTCTCGGACTCTGCAGTGTCCCCACGATGCGATACGCGGTCGCTTCGCGCAGGGCATTGATCGGAATGGACACAGCAAACTCGATCGTCACGCTGCCATCGAGTTGGACAGGAGCGGTGATTCCGATCCTGGCCAACCGGCGTGCTAAGGTGCCGATGTTGATGTCCCGAAACGACCAGTTCGTCGTCCAGTAGCGAAACGGACGAGCTGGCTGCTGCAGGGCGCTGACCAACGTCACCGCATCCGACTCGGCCGCCGACTCGGTCTGCGGCTCCGCGAATGATTGAGTTGCTGTGGGTTCCCACGCCCCGTGCGATGCAACGTCCTGTGCCCGAGCGTGCCGAGCCGTGCCCCCCAAGCCAGCGGCCACCAGCAGCGCGATCACGTAAATTACACAGCGGTGTCCAGCCGGGCGGTTGCTCCGCGGTGGCCGCTGGCTCGGCAGTAAGCGTGCGCGGCTGCGGTCGTAACAGCGAGAATTCTGGCCACCGATCGTCATGTCGTTCACCCCATCGTTGCTCGTCCTCCGCGACAGGCCAGGACGTGGATGCCCCGGCGCGGTAGACGGTGTTAGAGTTTAGCTGCCTGGTGCGGACCTGCCTGAAACGCAACGACTTCACAACACCTCAGACGCCCAGAGCAGTGGGCATCAGCAGGGATATAAGGGTGCTGTGGGTCGTGACCGTGGGCGAGCCGGTAGGCGCGTGCCGCGGCGGCGGGAGTGAAGCACACCGCGTGCCGAAGCCCCCGACCGCGGGGCAGGGGCGGAAACGGCTACTGCCTGAGCGACCTCGCAGAACAACGGTGACGTGCGCGGTCGACGACTGGCCGGTGACCGCTCAGCTGTGCATCACCCAGCCGCCATCGATGTTGATGGTCTGGCCGGTGATGTTTTTTGCGTGGTCCGACGCTAGGTAGATCGCCATCGCAGCGAACTCTTCGGGCTGTTGCCATTGCCCCAGCGGAGCAACCTTGCGGATCTTTTCTTCCGCCCAAGTTTCATAGTCGAGCCGCTGCGACTCCGGCAAACGCGCTTGGCCCCACTGCCAGACCGCACGATTCAGATCGGTCTTGACCATTCCCGGTGCCAGACAATTGGCTCGCACTCCGTAGGGCGCCAGGTCCTTTGCCGCGCACTGCATGAAATTGATCAGTCCCGCTTTGGACGCGCTATAGGGCGGGTCGGTCTGCGAACCGATTTGGCCAGCCACCGAGGTTAGAAACAGCATCGATCCCCGTCGCCGTGAGGCCATCGCAGGAGCAAACGCGTGCGCGACGTAGGCTGCTCCCGCCAGATTTACCTCGAGCACGCCTGCCCAAGCAGACGGCGGAACCTCCCAAAACGGGAAGCCAAAAGCGCCTGAACCGATCCCCACGCAGAACACGAGATGGTCGACCTCACCGACCGAGCTCGCAAACTGCTGCAGCTGAGCAGGCGCAGTAACATCACCACCGATGATCGAGTACTCAGGCGCCGCTGATTCACCCGGCGGATCCCGGTCAAAGCCGATCACGCGGCACTGTTCAGCGTGAAAACCGTCGGCAATTGCCCGCCCGATGCCTCGAGATGCACCAAACACTACCACCGTCTGACCAGCCAAATCGATCTGCATGCGACGCCTTACTCACGTTCACGAGGCCAGCCCCAGTCCGGCAACCGCTCATCCAGCAGCCAACGGTGCGGACGATTCCGGGGCGAATGATTTTAGCCCCTAGAGTAATGCTTGTGGGTGCAGGTGTGGCAGTGCCGGTAACGCGTCAACGGACCGCCGCCGCAGCGACGAGTCGTCGTCTGCGACTGTGGACC
>CALELC010000332.1 GCA_937904535.1 uncultured Planctomycetaceae bacterium | reverse complement strand
CTGCAGCTATAGGGCAGCGGGTTGCGCGGCTGCTCGCTTAGACGATCGAGGTCAGTTCCAGCACTTCGCTGCGAAGCGCCAGCCCTGGGGCTAACGGTCCACGCAGGTGATGCCGGTGCGGGCGGCGAATCATCTGCAGCCCGGTGGTTTCCGGTTGATCCGCGGTGACACTCGCCGCCTCCGATTCCGGATAGCCTGGCAGCCGCTGGCGCAGGACGTTGCTGAGCGGCCGCGGTTTCGATTCGGCACGAGCGGCGACGACGCTCGGATCTTCCGTCATGCGAAATAGCCGCCGCATGTCTTCCAACCGCACCGGGCGGTTATCTTCTTGAATGAATACGATGTCGCCTTTCGCGGCGTCTAAACCCGTTTGTCCTGCGGCTTCGATCCCGCGCGGGACCGAGTGCCGCAGCACGCGCACTTGTGGGAAACGGGTCACCCATTCAGCCAGCACTTCCGAGGTCGCATCGCTGCTGCCATCGTCGACGATGATCAGTTCGCAGCGTTGCCGCGACAGATCGGCGAGGGCGTCGAGCACTCGCGGAATCTCACTGGTAAGCCGCTGCGCGGCGTTGTGAACGGGGATAACAACCGAGACTTGGGGAGGTGACATCGGCATAGCGGAAATCGATGAAGGCGATCGGCAGCAACGCGGTCCCAGAACCCTGCAGCGTCAGCGGAATGCGGTTGCAGACCGGGTGCGCAGCGGAGCTGTTTCCCTGATTCGGCAGGATGTCGAGTCGCCCTGCATCACCGTGATCGAATCTCCGGTTGTCCCTGTCGTGGCGCCGATACCAGCTCGTCCTATAATGCCAGCCGCCGGTCAACCGCCGCCGGCGCTCGACGGCCTTCCTTTGGTTCTCACTGCCTCAATTGCGATGAACGCTGCCTCTGCTGACCTGCCCAATTTCTCTGCTGGAGTCGATGGGCTGCTGCCGGCCATTGCTCAAGACCACGCGACTGGCCGCGTGTTGATGATGGCCTGGATGAACGAGCAGGCATGGCAAGAGACCCTCCAATCCGGTCATGCCTGTTATTACAGTCGCAGTCGCAAAGCGCTATGGCGCAAAGGCGAAACCAGTGGCCACCGGCAAAAAGTGCTCCGCGTGCAAATCGACTGCGATGCGGACTGTATCTTGTTGCAAGTCGAGCAGATTGGAGCGGCCTGCCACGAAGGCTACGGCAGCTGCTTTTTCCGTTCGGTCCATCCCGACTTGTCGATCTCGGTCGAAGAACCGAGACTCGTGGACCCCGCACAGGTTTATGGTGCGACCTAAGTCGGGCCTTCCCTTTCCACACCTGCCTTACCTCGAGAGTCTTGATCCATGTCTGTTGAATCGCGTCTGGCCGAACTCGGCATCACCTTGGTTCCCGCTCCCAAACCAGTCGCCGTGTACAAGCCCTGCGTCATCACCGGCAACTTGGCATACCTGTCGGGCCACGGCCCGCTCCGCGCCGACAAGACGCTCGTCACCGGGCGGCTGGGCGACGATATGGATGTACAAGCCGGCTACGAGGCAGCACGTTTGACCGGCATCGCGATGCTGTCCACGCTCCAAGAGACGCTGGGATCGCTCGACCGCGTGGTCCGGCTTGTAAAGTTGCTCGGCTTGGTTCGTTCCACCGATGACTTCGGCCAACAACCCGCCGTGGTCAATGGCTGCAGCGAGTTGTTCCGCGACGTGTTTGGTGAAGATGCCGGCGTGGGTGCCCGCAGCGCCATGGGCACCAACTCACTGCCCAGCGGGATCGCCGTCGAAATCGAAGCGATCTTCGAAATCCGCGACTAACTCTTTTGCTTCGCCGGGCGCCGCAGCGCCCTGATTACCATTCTTCCCGGGGAACCCAATTTGGGTGTCCCCGATCCTTAATCGGGCCAGCGTTACCAGATGCGAACCCGTTCTTCCGGCGCGAGATACAGCGGATCGCTCGGCTCGATCGGGAACGCGTCATAGAAAGCGTCCATATTGCGGACGATGCCGTTGACGCGGTACTGGCTCGGGCTGTGCGGGTCCGTCAACAACCGCTTCCGCAGCTCGGCATCGCGGTACAACCGTCGCCAGATCTGTCCCCAGCCGAGGAAGAAACGCTGATCGCCGGTCAGTCCGTCGATGACCGGCGCTTCCTGATCTCCCAGCGACAGCCGATATGCCGCGTGGGCAACGCTTAGCCCGCCGAGGTCGCCGATGTTTTCGCCGAGCGTCAGTTCGCCGTTGATCGCCATCCCTTCGACCGGCGTGTAAGCGTTGTACTGCTGGACCAGCCCCTGGGCCCGTTGCTCGAACTCGGCGCGATCTTCTTCCGTCCACCAGTTTCGCAGGTTGCCGTTGCCATCGAACTTGCTCCCCTTGTCGTCAAACCCGTGGCTGATTTCGTGTCCGATTACCGCCCCGATCGCGCCATAGTTGACCGCGTCATCGGCCTCGAGATTAAAGAACGGCGGTTGCAAGATCGCAGCGGGAAACACGATCTCATTCATCGTCGGGCTGTAGTAAGCATTGATTGTCTGCGGCGTCATGTGCCACTCGTGACGATCGATCGGTCCGCCCAACTTATCGAGGCTCTGCTGGGTTTCAAACTCAGCAGCGGCGATCATATTAGCGGCCAGCGACTCACCACTGATCTTCAGCGCGTCATAAGATTTCCACACATCGGGATAACCGATCTTGGTTGTAAACTTTTGCAGTTTTTCCAGCGCCTGTTTCTTCGTGCCTTCGCCCATCCAAGGCAACGTCTGAATCCGCTGAGCAAACGCGAGCTTGAGGTTTTCAACCAGTTCATTCATCCGCTGCTTGGCGGCCGGGGCAAAATGTCGCTCGACATACAACTGCCCCACCAGCTCACCGAGCACGCTGCCCGTGGTGCGGACGGCGCGCTGCCACAGCGGCCGCTGTTCATCGACACCGCTGACCGCGGTCCCGTGAAACGCAAAATGCCGCCGCTCCAGCTCTTCGGACAGGTAGCCGGCATACGCATCGACCACGCGGAACGTTAAATAAGCCTTCCAAGCGTCTAGGTCATGCTTTTCCAGCAGCTTACCTAGCGCGGAAAAGTAGGTGGGCTGACGCACCACTAGCGATTGATCGGCATTCAGTCCATAAGCTGTGCTAAACGCTTCCCACGACAACGGGGACACCAACGCTTGCAATTCAGCGCTGCTGAGTTTGTTATACGTTTTTTCGGGATCGCGATTTTCGGTCTTGGTCCACTGCACTTCGGCAATCGCGGTTTCGATCTGCACAATTTGCTCGGCGAGCGCCTGACCAGCCGCATCGTCCGTCCCGCTTGCCCCCGCGGCCTTCAACAAGTCGTGAGCATACTTTGCCAATTCCTGCCGCAGCTCGCTGTAGCGGGCTTCGTCGGACAAGTAGTAGTCGCGATCAGGCAGCGTCAAACCATACTGAGTGACGTACACGGTATAAGCATCGCTGCTCCGCGCATCGACCGACACATACGTTGCCAGCGGAGCACCAACACCGAGACGGTGCAGCCGCCCCATCACGCTGGCGAGCTTTTCTAAGCTATCGATGCTCTCCACCTGCTCGAGCATCCCCTGCAGCGGAGTGATGCCCAGACGGTTACGGGTCTCCAAGTCGACATAGCTGCGATAGAAATCACCGACCTTTTGAGCCGCCGACTCAGGCTCCGGAGCGGTCATTGCCGCGACTTCATCGATCAGCGTGCGGACCTGTTCCTGCGTCTGATCATCAAGAATCGCAAAGATCCCATAGTCCGCGCGGTCGGCCGGAATCGAAGTGCTGTCCAGCCAGCCAGCGTTGGCGTACTGGTAGAAGTCCTCGCCGGGTCGCGTCGTCTTGCTGATGATCGATTGGTCGATCCCCGAAGCTCGACCGGTCGGCTGCTCAGCCACAGCAGTGCCCGCCCAACAGGTCACGGCCGCGGCGACCGCGGCTCGAAGCGTATGGGGCATCCAGATCGGTCTCAGGCGCTGCATGGATCGTTCACTCTGCGTGTCGGGGAAGCGAGGTCGCCACGGCCAGCGGGCCAGTGGTGGCATATTCATCGCCGCCATTGTCGCCGCTTGCGCCGGACGCGGCAACGGTAGCGACCGCGCCGCAAGCACCAGGCCAACGTCATGCAGTATTCGTCGCAACTCGACACCCGGCATCTGGCTAGCCTGTCGTCGCGCGTCCCCCGGTGCAACCTTTCCAGCTGCGAGAACAACGCGGTCAATCGAGCGCTACGGGAGACGGTACACCGCGTAGGTGGCATTCGTTTCCGCTTCGCCCTGCGGATAAACGAGCACCAACGGCAAAGTGGGACCGACGACGCGGCGGTCGACGATCATGAAGCGGGCACCGTACTGCTCGCGAAAACGCCGCAGCTCGGGATAGCGAATCGTCACGCGGACCGTTCCCAGCCGCCGCGGATAGATCTCAAAGAAGCGGCGGTACCACTGCACCAGCGATTCGGCGTCCTGCGGCACGTCTTTCCAGTTCACCACTTCCGCCCGCTGCGCATACCACTTGAACGTGTACTGGTGCCGCGGCGTGATCAGGATCTCATCTTCGGGCAGGCTGTCGTCTACCCAGCGGCAGACCGCCACCCAGTCGCGATAGGCTTGCTGCTGCGCCGCCATCGACTCCGTACTGCGGTACGTGACCGTATCAAACCGAGTCGCTACCGGAATGCCATAGCTCAGATTTTTCCAGCTCGAAATCCCCAGCAGCACCACCGCCGTGCCGACAGCCAATATCCCCAAGATGCGCCGCAGCGCCGCAGGCTCCTTGCCCGTGGCTGCCTCCGTTTCGATTCCGCCCGCGAATTCGCTCCCCCAACCAGCACAGCGCCATCCCACAGCCACCGCCAAGCCCAAGGTCAACGGTGTGATCGAGTCGGTGGCGCGAAACCAGTAGAACCGCAGCAATTGCGCTCCCAGATCAGGAGCAAACCGCGGCAACAGCCCCAACACGAGTCCCGCTACCGCGATCCCGCACGAACCCACCGCCAACCAAAACAAGGCTGTGAACCGCTTGTCTTGACGCAGCGGCCAAGCCGCAGCCAACGTGACCGCCACGAGCACGCCGTGCCGCACGAACCAGTGCGTCGGGAAGGACGCTGGCATCAAATGATGTGCGATCCGCGAGTAGGTGTAGTACTTCGCCGCAGCAATTGCATCGACCGGGTTGCTCGCCTCGGACATCCGCAGCGCTGGCCACAGCCCGAGCATCGCGATCGCTCCTCCGATCACCAGCGGCAACAGCTGTTTGCTCAGCGGTGACTGCTGCCGTCCGGATATGGCATAGGCGAACATCGCTGCCACCACGGTCCAGCCCCCGGCCAGCACATGGAAAGCACTCGCGACTCCCAGCAGTGGCCAGACCCGCGGCCATTTTCCCAGCGCCATCTGCGTCATTGCAGCGACGACGAACGCATACGCGGGTACCTTCGCCTCGATCCCACCGATCACCCATTCGCCAGCCAGGTTGAACCACTCCACGCCAGAGATCCAAACCACCGCTACTGCCAGCGATACAAACGCTCGACCACAAACCGCGCGTGTCAGCGACTGCAACGCGAACGCCAACATCGTCCAGGCGATCAAGCGTCCCAGCCAGGCGGCTGTCGCCAGCGAAAACACTTGCGTCAATGCGCCGAACGTGGCGTGAAACAGCACATGTGGCTTATTGGAGTTAACGAACAGATCGCCCGCGCACCACTCCGGCTGCCAAAAGTTCTTCGCCAACACCAGGTAGTGCGCTTCGTTGATCGCTGGCGGCGGGTCACCAGCGGCGACGAAGAACAACAGCACCAACAGCACGGTCTCCAGTACCACGCTCCAATTGCCTCTGCGTCCCCGGCAATGGGCGTTCAGCTCGGCAGCTGCTCCGCTCACGCCAACTCACCCGCCAATTGGACTGCCGAAAAGAGGCTTGCGGCGCAGGCGGTTCCCCGCCAGGCGATATCCATCGCCGTACCGTGATCGACTGACGTGCGCACGATAGGCAGCCCCAGGGTAACATTGACCGCCTCGTCAAACGCGAGCGCCTTGAGCGGAATCAATCCCTGGTCGTGGTACATGCAGACATAGAGATCCGTGACGCGGCGGCGAGCCGGAACGAATGCCGTGTCGGGCGAGAGTGGACCGACCACATCGATCCCCGCCGCGCGGGCCCGCTCGATCGCCGGGACGATGATCTGCTCCTCTTCATGGTGGCTAAACAGCCCGTGCTCGCCAGCATGCGGATTGAGTCCACACACGGTTACCCGCGGCGGGCGGCCGTCGCGCTGCTGAGTCCGCCGCTCCAGAGCCGCAGCGCCCAGGCGGATTGCTTGAAACACGTCTTCACTGGTCAGCTCCTTGGCCACGTCGGCCAGCGGCACGTGAATCGTCGCCAGCACACAACTGATCTCGTCGCTGGTCAACATCATCCGCACGTCATCGCTGCCGGTCAGTTCAGCCAAAAACTCGGTGTGCCCGGGATAATCGATACCGGCCGCGTGCCAGGCCTCTTTTTGAATCGGACCTGTCACGATCGCGTCAAGCCGTCCCTCGATCGCGGCCTGAGCAGCAAACCGTACCCACTGATGTGAGGCCGCACCGGTTTCCGCAGTCCAGTGCCCTGGCTGCACCGCCGCGGCAGCCAGCTCGCCGACCGAAATCACCACGCTGCCGCCCACCGGCAGCGACTGAGTACCACTCAGCCACGCCTGGGCCTCGATCTGCGGTGGCAGCGGTAGCTCGACCGCAGCGGCGACGCGGGCCAACAACTCGGCGTCACCGATCAGCGCCAACGCCAGTTCGGGAAACCGTTTGCGTTCCGCCGCAACACGCAGAGCGAGCTCCGGCCCCACTCCGGCTGCGTCGCCGATCGAAATGCCGATGCGTTTGCCTGTCAAACCGTTTCTCCTCACCGTGCTAATGCAGCTTTCCCTCACCAGCGTTGCCACCCCACAGGACGGCGCCCCGTCTCAAGCCGCCACTTGTCGCGGATTGCCGGCGGTTTGGCTAGGCCACTGGGATAGCTGGCAAGCCGCAGCTCCTCCTACCGCCCCCTAGTTCCATGATAGCCGACACGGTCGCCCCTCGATCGCACTTTCGCTGTAGCCGGCTACATCGGTTTGATCGCACCGTCCGCCACTCCAATCGCATCCGACCGCGATTCCGCAGCGGATAGATTCACCGCTTCGCTGCCGGCGATTCGATGACAGCCGCTAGAGCCATTCGCGGCACTACGAGGGGCTAACGTAAACGTCTTGGCTCCGCTGCCCACGCTCTGCTATCGTCGCTTCGGAACGTCGACCGCCCAGGAAAACTTGCCATGCCTAGCCATCGCACCGCCGTCCTTTTCGCCGCGCTGGCGCTCTGCAGCTTCGCTGGCTGCCGTGGCGGACACTGGTGGGGCCCTCCGGGGCCGCTGCAGCAACAACAATCCAATGCCGTGGTCCACGATCCGTTCCCGCAGAACGATATCGCCCCGTTTGATGCGGCGTCGCGTCCACCGGATTACCAGAATCCGCTGCCCGAGCCGGTCCGCAACCGGATCGTTCCCGACTCCATGCCCTGGCTCGGCCGCTAATCCACTCTGCAAGTGGAATCAATCCGGCATGCTCACGGCTGCGTGCCGAACCGGCTGAACGATGCCTTGCAGCGGTCGTCGCCCTGGCAATTCGGTGATCGCGCACTTCGCCAGCCGCGTTATGGCAGCTCAACCGGCCATCCCGCACTTTCTGCCCGGAGAAGGCATTCATCCCGTGGCCACCTGCGGGGATGAAGTCATCACGTGGCATCATAGCCCGACCGTCTCCGGCGATCACGAGCAGTCTCGGTGCCGCGCCCTTGTCCAAGCATTTAGCGTCAGACGTTATTGGGTTTCGCACGTTGGCCAGGCTCCCACTGTAAAACCTTGCAAGCCAAGTGTGTTTGAGCGTTCTGGCGAGCGTGGTCGCCAAAGTCACCCCGAGCACCTCAAAGGATGCCGGCGAGTGAACTGGCCGCTTTGTGTTCACGCTCTATTTTTCCGCGGATTTCGACAAGCATCTTGCCCATGCCGGCCAACAGTGCAGAAGTTCGCTACTGTTAAGCGTTTCGGAGGGGAACTCTCGGCAGAACGAGCCACCGAACTGGGATGCCGTCGCCCCAACGGGGCAACCTTATGTCAGCCCAGAGCAACGCTCTGGGAATCAATGCCAAGGAGCATCACGAAGCCCCAACGGGGCGGCTCTAAGAATACCGCGGCCAGATCGAGTCGCCCCGTTGGGGCTGGGGAAGGGTGTTCGAACGCGGTTCAATACCAGGACGTTGTCCTGGCCTTGCATAGCACCGGCCCGGTGGGCCTGCCACTCGCCAGCGTCCCGCCGGGCTGTAACAGCGAGCACCTGCTGAGCGGGCGAGCCGGATCTGCGTCGTGGCTCGACCAGGGCGTCCGGGATAGTGGCTGATCTTGACGGCCGAGCGGACTCAGCGGTAAACCGGCAGGGATGATGCGCCGGTTGCAAGTGGCCGGACACACCTGACCCACTGACTGCTCGCTCAACCATTTTTACCAGCCAAGGAAGGCCGGATATGTCTCAGCCTGTTTCAGCGGTATCGCTTTTAGATGTCGGCCGCGGCAACGCTCCCCTCCGTGAAGAGTTCCTGGAAGCGATCGGCCGCGTGATCGACAGTGGACGTTTTCTGCACGGGCCCGACGTGGACGAGTTGGAACGCGAAGTCGCCGGCTACAGCCAAGTCGAAAACGCGATCGGCTGTGCGTCGGGCAGCGACGCCCTGCTGCTGGCGCTGATGGTGCTGAACATCGGCCCGGGCGATGAAGTGATCGTGCCGAGCTTCACGTTCTTTGCCTCGGTCAGCTGCATCACCCGGCTGGGAGCGACGCCGGTCTTCGTCGATATCCGCCGCGACACGTTCAACATCGACGCCGAGAAAATCGAAGCCGCGATCACGCCGCGGACCAAGGCGATCATTCCGGTACACCTGTTTGGCCAGTGCGCCGAGATCGACCGGATTTGCCAAATTGCTGCCGGCCGCGACATCGCGGTCATCGAAGACGCTGCCCAGGCTATCGGAGCGGCCTACCACAGCCGCCCCGCTGGCAGCTGGGGCAACATCGGCTGCTTCAGTTTCTATCCCACCAAGAACCTCGGTGGCATGGGTGACGGCGGCATGTTGACCACCGGCAACGCTGCCCTGGCCGATCGCCTGCGTTTGTATGCCGCTCACGGCATGCGGCCCCGCTATCACCATCAGGTCGTGGGCATCAACAGCCGACTGGATACGTTCCAAGCCGCTGTGCTGCGAGTGAAGATGCGGCACCTGCCCGCCGCGGTCGAAGCGCGTCAGCAAAACGCGGCTCGCTATCGCACGATGTTCAAAGACGCGGGCTTGATCGGTGACGACCAGATCACCTTGCCGGCTTGCGACCCCAACGCCTTCCACGTCTGGAACCAGTACACGATTCGTGTCGGTCAAGGACGGCGAGATTCGCTTAAGGCGCATCTGAGCGAACAGGGAATTGGCACCGAGATCTACTACCCGATTCCAATGCATCGCCAGAGCTGCTTTGAATCGCTGGCGCTGAAACGCGATGGGCTGCACGAAACCGAAGCGGCCTGTGCCGAGGTGCTGAACCTGCCGATCTATCCCGAGTTGCGGATCGACGAGCAGCAGCGGGTGGTCGAGGCGATCAGCCGCTACTACGCCAAGGCGATCCGCCGCGCCGCCTAGTTCATCTGGCAGACGTTCGCATGCGTAACCCGGGATCGCACAGGGTTACGCGCAGCCGGCTGTCGAGCTAGGCAAACACTGCGGAAGGTCGGTACCGCACTCAGCCTCGCGATTTACGGTTATTCGGGTTTCGGCGCCCACCGATCTCGCTCTTGCTCGGCAGGGTCTCACGCCAAGCCGCGAAGCCGCCAGGTCCAGCCCCTTCCCACTCCCTCTTTGCGGCTTCGCGGCTTTGTGTGAACTCCAGTAGCTTCACCTTCGTCGGCAGGGCTGAAGAAACGGCTTCGTCAATGAGCGGGTTCCAAAGGTGATATTGCATGGACTAGCAGTAGTTTGCAGGTCGCTTCAATCGCTTCCGCTGACGCCATTACCTTACTCAATGAAGTGCATTCAACGGACCAATTTTCGCAGTTCGGTGCCGCACTTCATTTAGGTCCGATTAAAAACGGCACCACGCTACTTGCCGCCCAGGCAAGCAAACAGAAGCATGTTGCCGCCACTCCACGAATCCGGCCGATCGCTCGAATGGTTGCGGCGAAGATCAGTGCCAAAACGGGCCAGGCCACTGCGGCCAGAAAAAACACCACCATAGCGCCCTGATTGGGAGCGGTCGTATATCCCGGCCCAGCGATTTCTCGGGCAGCGAAGGTGTAGAGCAACGCACTCGGCACCAGCAGCACATACCACAGCCCCCGCGTGTTCGCCTGCGGCACATTTGCCGCAGGCCGCTCACGCGCAGGGGCCTCCGACGGCTCATAAGGATTTGCCACGGCTAGCTTCTCGTTGATAAGTAGGACCTCGCGAACCACACGGCCAGGAGTTGGCCCCCTTCTTACAAGTCTACCCCATCCGCAGATCACTCCTGCCACTTTTCTAACTCCTCTGGAACAAACAACTCCAGCCAGCGGCATAGGGGGCGTCCGCAGCGAGTTGTTCTTGCGGCGCAAGATCGACAAACGCTCTC
>CALELC010000331.1 GCA_937904535.1 uncultured Planctomycetaceae bacterium | reverse complement strand
GGCGGTTCATCGGCAGGCGGGGCTGTGCCCGCTGCAGCGAGCTGCGGCGTGGGCTCTTCTTCGGGGACGTAGAAATCGGCGCCCTCCTCAGCCATCGCAACGCTCGGTTCGGATTCAGACGGTTGCGGTGCTACCCCAGCGTCGGCTGGTTCAGGCTGCGTCTGGACGGGGCTGTTTAGCTCAGGAGCGGTCTCACTCGGAGCCGTGTGAACGGTGGTATCGGCAGCCAGTGCATCGGCAGCCCCGACTGCTGAACGCACCGCGGTCTGACGGCCCGCCAACCAGGCGCCAAAGGCGACGAGCAGCATCAGGCCGAGCATCACCTGGGGTTTGGTGAGCAAATCGCGATGTGCGATCAGCACGCCGCCGAGTTCTCGGAAGCGGGCGGTGAGTGGTTGCCGGTGCGGCTGGGCGAAAACTGCAGCGTTTGGCTGAGGCGGAAATGGCGTTGCCAAGTGAGTCGCCGTCGGCGGTGGGCTCGCAAGCGGCGGAGCAGCCGTCATCGGTTGCGCCGTAGCCGTTGCCTGCACGGTTGGTTCGATTGCCGGTGCTGCTTCGCGCGGTTGCAGGTTGGGCAAGCGAAACAAAACGGGGGCAGGGACGTGATCCGTTCGGCTGCGGGGCGAGATCATGCGGGACATCCTTGACTCGGGGGGCGGCGATCCTAAATCCAGAGGTGGAGATAAAATCGCTGCTATCGGACAAAATCGGTCGAGACCCTGTCGGTCTTGAGGATTTTGCTGCGTGGGTAATCTGTGACGTTGCCGTCGCTTTGGAGGATTTGTGCGGCGAGGCGTAAAAATTCGCCAGTCAGCAGTGTTCGCGGTCGAACCAATTGGATTGATGCACAGTTTTTCAACTGCCGCGAATACTCACTGTGTCGTTGCTGTACGCATTTTTTTGATCGTGTAGCAAGGCTGAAAGCGGGCTCTGCGACAGCCGCCCCAGCCCTCGACCTACGCTGCTGCGTCGGCGCGAGGTAAAACAAGCTGGGTAAGATTCTGTCCGCCATGTCTGAGGCGGCCGAGCCTGCAACGATTTCCCGTTCCTAAACACCGAAACCGCATTCCGATGAAGATCAGCTGTAACCGGGAAACCATGGCCGCCGCGTTTCAACTTGCGGCGAGTGTGGCACCCACTCGGTCGCCGAAGGAAATCCTGCAGAACGTCAGGATCACGGCGACGGGCGGATCGGTGCTGCTGACGGCGACGGATATGGAGGTCGGGATTCGGCTGGAGGTGGTCGAAGGGATTGAGATCGAAGCCGAAGGGACAGCGCTGTTGCCGGTGTCGCGGACGATGGCGATCCTCCGCGAAAGCAGCGACGAGACGCTGCGGTTCGTGACCGATGACTCTGCGATTCAAATCTTGGGCAGTCGCAGCAAGTTCCGTATGCCCGGTGCCAATCCAGACGAGTTCCCGCAGATTGAAGGGTTCACCGAAGAGGTGTACCACGAAATCCCGGTGCGGTTGTTTCGTGAACTCGTCAAGCGAACTGTGTTTGCCACCGATGCGGAGAGCAGTCGCTATGCTTTGGGCGGTGTGTTGTTTGAGCTCGATGGCGAAGACGTCGTGGCGGTGGGTACCGACGGTCGGCGATTAGCCCGGATGCAGGGCAAGGGGGTATCCGTCGGCGACCACAAGACCAGCGGCATGACCACGATCGTGCCGACTCGGGCGATCACCTTGATGGAGCGGGCGGTCAGCGAGAGCGACGGGCTGGTGCATTTGGCGGCACGGGCCAACGATCTGCTGCTGCGAACGCCGCGCTGTGTGATCTATTCACGGCTGGTCGAAGGGCGTTATCCGAATTGGCGACAGGTGTTCCCGCGGCGAGAAAATGCGGTGCGGATCGACATGATTGTCGGACCGCTGTTCGCCGCTCTGCGCCAAGCAGCGATCGTGACCGATCACGATAGCCGCGGGATCGACTTCACGTTCGGCGACGGGACGCTCAAGCTTGAAGCGGTGACAGCGGAAATCGGAGCCTCGCAGGTGGAATTGCCGATTCCCTATGATGGCGCTCCGATCACAATGAAGATGGACCACCGTTTCGTTGCTGACTTTTGCAAAGTGCTCGACAACGAGACAGGATTCGTTTTTGAGATCGAGACCGAGAATTCCCCGGCGCTGCTGACCACCGAAGACGGCTACGCCTACGTGATCATGCCGATGGCCAAGGATCGCTAGCCGCTGCAGGCAATCGCTTCCCATGAAAAAGCACAATCCAGCTCCCGGTGGCCCGCGGCCACTCGGCTCTCTGGTCAACCAACTGTTATCGCGGCGTGGTTACGCCCAGGTGATGGCTGGCCAGGAGTTGCAGTCGGTGCTGGAAGCGGAAGTCGGACAGCAACTGGCCGGTTCGGTCCGCGTCGGTAATCTGAAGCGCGGGATCCTGCACATCTATCTCACCGATGCCGTGACGCACCAGGAATTACAGTTTCGCAAGCGGGCCCTGCTGAGTCGCTTTCAGGCCGCAATGCCGGCGAGCCGGATCACCGACATCCGCTTCCACGTGAGCGCCAGCGTTTGAGTTCAGCTACCCAACGCTGCGGACCACGATCCGCCGCCCCTGGGCTGCAACCACTCGCACCTGTGTGTCGGCGGCTACGAAGTCACCTTCGCTGACGACATCGACCACATCGTCGTGGAGCAGCATCTTGCCGCTGGGGCGGAGCGGTCCGAGGGTCTGACCGACGTCGCCGATTTGCACCCGTTGCCACGCTGGTTCGCCATTGGCGTTCCCAGCGGCGAGCGATCCCACGGCGCCATCATCGTCCAGTTGCACCGGCGCTAAGGCCATCCGGCTGATCATCGGCAACTCGCCGAGGTATCGGGCGAGCACTCCGAGACCAATCGCGAACCCGACGAACGCCGCCAGCACCACTCCGATATCCGTCATCAGTTCGGAGAGATCGCGGGCACTTTCGGGCATCATGAACCGCCGGGACGCCATCACCAGGGAGAACAGCACCATCAGGCCGCCGGTAATGCCAGCCACGCCGATGCCCGGGATGATGAAGATCTCCAACATCAAAAACACCAAGCCGATCACGAACAGGATCACCTCAAACCACCCCGAGGTGCCACCCAGGAACCGGCTCCAGAAAAACAGCCCAAAGCACAGAATCGAGACCATGCCGCCGACGCCCATGCCAGGCGCACCGAGTTCGATCACCAGCGCGATGAGCCCGATGACCAGCAGCAACCAAGTCACGACCGGCGAGTTGAGGATCAGGATCAACGTATCGACGCTGCTCGGCTGAATCACTGGGATCGGCCCGATTGCCCCGATCGCGACGGCCAACTGTTCCCGATCATCGATCACTTGTTCGGCCACACCAAGTTCGACCGCCCGCGCTCCATTGGCGGTGAAGAACGTGTTGCCTGGGGCCTCGCGCACAACAGGCCCTTTCTCCCACTGCTCGCGGTTGTCGAGCGCATCCCAGTCCCGATTCGATAGGTAGCGAACTTCCCCATCCTCGGTGCGAGTTGCCCGTGTGACGATCAAATCCTTGTCGATCATCGCCTCGACCAGGGCCGTCGGCCGCCCATGTTTCTCGGCTAGGTCGCGCAGCTGCTGTGCCAGCAGGCTGCGGGCTTTCTCCGGCGCGTAGCGAAACGCCGAATCCTCACCCATGATGATCATGCCCGCGTCACCGATTCGGGCCCGCGGCAGCATCACGATCCGATCGGTTGCCAGCGCCAGAATCGCGGCCCCGCTGATCGCTTCGCGTTCAACATAGGCCACCGTTTCGACTTGCGTTGCATCCTCGATCATTCGCACCAGTTCCAATGTGGTGCTGAGATAACCACCGGGACTGTCGATATCCAACACGACGATGTCCACGCCGCGCTCGACGGCTTGTTCAAAACGGCGTTTCAACAGGGCGCCGCTGAGCGGGTTGATGTCCTCGTGCAATTGGATGATGACGGCGGTACGCGGCGGCTCCTCTGGATCGTCTGCGTCTTGGGCGCGCGCAGTAGGAACTGCCAGCGACGCCAACGCCAACCCGAGAATGCACAGCATCAAACGCATGTTTGGTCCGACCCCTAAGAGCCAAAAAGTGGGAGCCAATAAGGATTCATCGTGTCCGATTATACCAGGGTTGCAGTCAAGCAAGGCTAGCAAGACTCCGTCGTCGCCCCCCAACCAGCGCCGCCGATGCGGTAATCTATGGGCGGCCTCCATTGCCGAACTCCCCCTCATCACCCCAGACACTGCGGAGCCTGCTTATGTCTGCTGTTCAGCCCACCAATCGCCGCCAATTTCTGCAGACGGCGGCGGCCGGAGCGATCGCCGCTCCGGCGATTTTGACCTCCAAACGCACCGCTGCCCAAGAACTCGTCGGTCAAGGTGACCATCGATATCACTTTGACCATGCCTGGTGCCAATTACCGGCGGAGTTTCGCTGGCAGACGACGCATGGAGTCGCAGTCGATCCCGAGGACAATCTGTATGTCATTCACGAAGGGCAAGCGGCGCTGGCCGATCATCCGAGCATCTTTGTGTTCGATCCGCAGGGCCGCTTGATTCGCTCATTCGGAGCGCTGTTCCAAGGCGGTGGGCATGGGATTGATATCCGGGTCGAAGACGGCGAGCCGTTCTTGTACGTCGCCGCCTACCAGCAAGCCAAAACCTTCGCCAAGTTCACCCTTCAAGGTGAACTGGTGTGGCAGGCCTTTGCGCCGATGGAGAGCGGTATTTACGCCGAGGGAGAAGCCGCAGCGCCGGCCAAGGTGTGGGGCCGGAACCGCTTTCTGCCGACCAATTTTGCCTTCTTGCCCGACGGCGGCTTCCTGCTCGCCGACGGTTACGGTTCGTTCTTTATCCATCGCTATGACCGCGATGGGAAATGGCTCTCGTGCTTTGGTGGCCCGGGCGACGGTAAGGGAACCTTTAACACGCCGCATGGCATTTGGGTCGATACTCGTAACGACACGCCTCAGATCGTGATCACGGATCGCGCCCACCACACCCTGCAACTGTTCTCACTGGATGGTCAGTACCTCCGCACGGTGGAAGGGTTTGGACTACCGGCCAATGTCGACACCCATGGCAAATTGTTGGTTGTCCCGGAGTTGGTCGCGCGGGTCTCGCTGCTCGACGGTGAATTCAACACCGTGGCGACGCTCGGCGATGATCGCGAGCGCGTGCTGGAGGATCAGGCGTCCACCGGCGGGTTCAGCATTCGCGGCAATGCGGCGCGGTGGGAAGCCGGCAAGTTTGTGCATCCTCACGACGCTTGTTTCGACTCCGCTGGCAATCTTTTTGTCGCTGAGTGGGTTTCCACTGGGCGGATCACCAAGCTGACGCCCGCCTAGCTCTGCAGTGCGGTGAGCGCCACAACTCGGTTTACCATTCGACAGCGACCGGCTAGATTTCGGGATTCGGCGAGGCGGAACGCCCGCCTCCGTTTGACCTATCGATGTTTGTACCGGAGTTAAAAGTGGCGCTGACCGCTGATTTTGAAGCGATCTATCAGGAGGTTGTGAAGCGAAATCCAGGTGAAGGGGAATTTCATCAAGCTGTCCGCGAGGTGATGGAGTCGCTGGGACCGGTGCTGGCAAAGCACCCCGAGTTTGCGGAGGCCAAAGTCTTCCAGCGGTTGTGTGAGCCGGAGCGGCAATTGATCTTCCGCGTGCCCTGGCAAGACGACCGCGGCCAAGTGCAGATCAACCGTGGCTTCCGCGTGCAGTTCAACAGCGCTCTGGGACCGTACAAGGGCGGCATCCGATTCCATCCTTCGGTGTACTTGGGGATCATCAAGTTCCTGGGGTTCGAGCAGATCTTTAAGAACTCGTTGACGGGTCTGCCGATCGGCGGAGCCAAGGGGGGCTCGGATTTCGATCCGAAGGGGCGCTCGGAAGGCGAAATCATGCGATTTTGCCAGTCGTTCATGACCGAACTGTGGCGGATCATCGGCGAATACACCGATGTTCCTGCTGGCGACATCGGAGTTGGCGGCCGCGAAATTGGCTACATGTTTGGCCAGTACAAACGGTTGACCAATAAGTTTGAAGCCGGGGTGTTGACCGGCAAAGGACTCGATTTCGGGGGCAGCCAAGTCCGTAAAGAAGCCACGGGCTACGGCTGTGTGTACTTCATCGAAGAGATGCTGCAGACCCGCAACGAGAGCCTAGATGGCAAACGTGTGCTCGTTTCCGGAGCCGGCAATGTGGCGATCTACACGGCCAAGAAAGCGGTCGAGCTTGGCGGACGTGTGATCGGCATGAGCGATTCGGACGGGATCATCGTCGATGAACAAGGAATCGATCCGGCAAAGATCAAGCAGCTCAAGGAGATCGAGCGTCGGCGGATCAAAGACTACGTCAGCATGGAACCCCGCGCGCGCTATATTCCCGGCGGCAATCTGTGGGAGATTCCTTGTGACGTCGCGATCCCTTCGGCGACGCAAAACGAACTAACCGGTAAAGACGCTGCCAAGCTGGTTGAAAACGGATTGTTGGCGATCGGCGAAGGGGCCAACATGCCCTGCACACCCAGCGCCGTGCAAACGTTCGTCAGCGCCGGTGTGCTGTTTGGGCCAGGAAAGGCGGCCAACGCGGGTGGGGTCGCCACCTCGGCTCTGGAAATGCAGCAAAATGCCAGCCGTGAAGCCTGGACGTTCGAAGAGACCGACGCCAAGCTCCGCGACATCATGCGGTCGATCCATCATTCGTGTGCCGCTGCGGCGGATGAGTTCGGCTGCCCCGGTAACTTGGTCCGGGGAGCGAACATCGCCGGCTTTCTCAAAGTAGCGCGGGCCACGATCGCTCAAGGGCTGGTCTAACCGAGG
>CALELC010000330.1 GCA_937904535.1 uncultured Planctomycetaceae bacterium | reverse complement strand
CTAAGGCGAGGACGTTGTTTTTGAAGTCGTCCGGCGAGAAATCACCGACGATGTTGCATAGCCCCGACTGATGATCCACCAAGAGAACCGCGGCATCCGATTTGTCGAGTCGCCGGTAGGTGAAGTTGGCATTCATCGTTGCTTGACCCCTTTGATAGTTTGACGACGCGGATGTGCGATCGGTTTACCATACCGGCAGTTGGGCCTAGATAACAAGTAAGGGACCTGCCAAGCAGAACTACTCGTTCGCGGGTACCTGGTTGGCCGTCACGTGATCAATACCGTTGATTGCTTCTTGCATCCGAAGCAAGGTGTCGCGGTTCCGAGGGGTTCCCTGACCAGCATAGCGGCTAACGAATGCTTTGATGCTGGCCAGGGAATTGGGGTCCGCTTGTTCCGGGTTGGGGCACCATGCCGCGAGTTGGAGATACTGGGTGATACTCTCTGCAGGCATATCCGCATCGAAGAGACGTTTTGCTAGGCGATCTGCAAACTGTTCTCGGGTAAGGTTCAAGTTCCAACAACGCTCGCGAAACCAGTATTGATGCGAGAAGTAGGGCATCGTGTAGGGGTGAAAATCGCGTGGATGGTCGATCCCGATCTTGGCCCAGCCGTTCCAAGGATTGCCAAAACCCATGCCGGGATCCCAGCTGGTGACCATCCCCGATAGCCGTGCCTCACCCGGTTGTGGCGGCTGAGGCGATCCGTGGAACGGGCTCATCGCCAGCGTTGTGTGCCAACGCAGCACCCGCGGATGTTCCGCTAGAGCTTGATCATCGACAGGGTTTCCCCATGCCCAAAACCAATAGGGCTGCAGTGCGCCGAGCTGATGAATCGCGCGGCGGTATTCCGGCGAGTTGAACCGGCCGATGGCAATCGCCACTTCCGCCCCGGTTCGACTTCGGGCAGTGGCTGTCAGCAATCGGCCAAGCGCCTCTACATGTTGACGCCACACCTCGTCACCTGCCTCCGCCCCTTCACCGGTTGGTTCCAGGTAGATGCCATCGGCCTCCGGCAAGGCCGCCAGCAGATCCAGGTAATACTGAACACCGTTGTTCAGCATCTCCTCGTCAGCCGCGAGCGGGGCTTCTCCCCCGCCTGCGCCGACCCGAGCAATTCGCTCGGCCTGGGATCCGCTGGCCGACTCCTTATGGTGCCAAGTAAACCAGCCGCCACCGATATAAAACTTCATTCCCTCACGATGGCACCGTTGAATCAGCGCTCGAACGTTATTTAGTTGAGCGAGATCGGTGTCCTGATAGAGACCGCCATATTGGGGAAGGAGTGGAAAACCGTTCAGCCAAAACCACGTCCGGTTCAGCGTTAGTTCTGATTGGAACTGCAAGACTCGCCGCCACGAATCGAGCGAGTCGTAGGCGGACCAACAGGGCAGGGTGTAGCAGCCGCGGTAGGCAACCTCGGGCTTCATGGTCAAATCGATCGGCCATGGCACGCTTGCGGAATCGCTTGTCGCCGCGATCTGGTAGAACACCAATTCTTGGCAGCCATGTTTGAGTCCAGCAAGTGTCTCGGCATAAACAATTAGAAACTGCCGATCGCGCTGCTGATAGGTTCTGACTATAAAACCTTCGTTTCCTAACTCAGCACCGCTGAGTTCGAGTCCATCCGCAACCAACTCCCTAAGGACCGTATTATTCTCAGGACTACCCACAACGACATAATGTCCCGGCTTCGCCGCATCGTGGGCTGGCGGCAGTTCCCAGCCATAGAACTGTCTTAGATAGCCGTTGATCGTACAGCTCACAATCTCAGCCGATGGTCCTGTCGATTCCGGACCAATTAGCCACGCTTGCGGCTCTCCTGCTTTGTAAAGCACCAGCGAACCCGCCGCTGCAGGTGTGCTAAGCAGACAGTTCGCGAGAAGGCAGGTAAATAGGAGCCAGGCGGTGGAAGCAGTTCGTTGGCGGACGCTCATGAAGTTCCAAAGACGAGGTAAGTTGATTTCTCACAAAAACAGCCTGTTGATACTCGCAGTCGATCGAGGCTCACCTGAAACCGAAGATTCAACCGGTTCGACGAGAGGCGGGTGACCTTTCGTGTCGAGTTTCGTGGAGAACCGCAGATGCTCCACGTGACGCTCAAACCGTACCAGGGGTGAGTGTCGCAGTGCCGGTCAAGCAGCTTACTTGGCAAGGTTCGCAGGGCGAGCGTTGCGGGACCTGCCGAGGCTGATGCGGCCGCTTCGAATTATGGCTGAAGAGTTACTGGGCGTGGGTTAAAGGATGTGGCATTTTCTCGCCACCATCGGTCCCAATTGGGTTGGCTGCCGTCACCCTGCGAGTGTCGGTCGGAGAGGTCCTCCAGCGCCGCGTTGCAATTTGCACGCAGACTGCTCGAAGTAATACGGGCATGTTGGTGGCGGTCGACATTCCCGTCAATTCCAAAATCGTTGGGCCTGGCGTGCTCGATCAGCCACTGAACACCTTCATGAGCTCCCAATTCCGCCAAGCCGACGGCAGCATGAAAGTAAGCTTCTTCCCAGCTGCCACCCCGGTTGTCAGGCCATTGCCCTGTTGCTCTTGCAGCGTGGAAGGGAGCATCTGGGACGCGCGAGTTTTTGAGGATGTCTAATAGAAACTGCTTCCCCTGCGAATGATGGGCCTGGCGAACGGCGAAGACAAAATCGTCGATTTCGGAGCGGTCAGCCTCGCGCCCATAGCGGATCACATCCGCCAGCAGGGGCGCATCCCGGTAGAGGGAATCAGCCGCAGGGAGCACCCGCTGAGCCGCAAAACCAGTGTGCTTGATT
>CALELC010000329.1 GCA_937904535.1 uncultured Planctomycetaceae bacterium | reverse complement strand
ACGGCCGAGATTGTATCGATGCGTTTGCGGGGGACGTAGATGTCGCCAACAATCACCAGGCCCGCCCCGCCGACGATCGCCAAAAAGACCAACCAGGGAACGTGCGCAGCCGTGCCATGTGGCAGTGAGGCGTTGATAATCGCCGATACACCGCCTGCGCAAATCAAGAAGATGCAGCGAAGAATAATGAGTGCCATGGTGCCGACAGTCTAGTACAAATCGCGGGAACGGACCCAGGGGGCAGCCGCCGCCCGTCCAGGTTTTGCGCTACCTCCCCCTCGGCCCGCGCGGCACGGTTCGAGTCGCGCGATTGTAACGCCCCATTCGGCGGGTGTGCACCGGGGGCCGTGGTCCCCGGTAGTGGAACCGCGACCGTTCAGCTACACTCCTGGCGTTAGTGTAGGTCTTTACCGCATCCCCCAACCCACCACGCGCACCATGGCCCGTAAGGTCGTCAGCCGAAAAGAAAAGGCCGCTGAAATCGAGGCGGCCGCCGCCAAAGAAGCCGCCGAACCCAAGAAGGTCACGCGAAAAAAATCCGCCACCGCGACTCGAAAAGCCAAAACCACCGAAGAAGTTCGTAAGAAACTTTACTGGGGTGTCTTTAGCCAGAATCTCAAACGAGTTGCCGTCTTCGAATATGATCAGAAGGAAGAGGCTGCTGCCCGCGCCGAAGAATTGAGCAAGGGCGGAAAATCACCTCACTTCATCCAAAAGGTGAAGGAAGAAATCCAACTGGAGTAAATCATGGCAATGGCCGACTTTGCGATCGCAACCCGTGTGTCCCTTTGCTCCTGGCTTGCAGCCATGGCTGTCGTGCTGACCGCCGGGCAGCCAGCTGCGCTGGCGCAAGCAGCGCCGGCGGCGGACTCCGCCGCCAACCCCTTGGACGGCTATACCGAGCAGACCTTCACGGATGCAGCTGGCCAAGAGCACCGCTATCGCCTGCTGTTTCCCGCCGGTTACCAAGCCGACGCCGACACGCGGTATCCGCTCGTGCTGTTGCTGCACGGAGCCGGAGAACGGGGCGATGACAATCAGGCCCAACTCCGGCATGGCGCCGCAGAGTTTGCGCGTGCCGATCGCCAAGCTGCCTATCCTTGCTTCGTGGTTGTCCCTCAAGTTCCGCGTGAGAGCCGCTGGGTCGATGCCGACTGGAGCCAGCGCGATGGACGCGGCAGCTTCCCCGATAAACCATCGCCGTCGATGCAGGCGGCACTCGGTATCGTCCGTCAGTGGATCGACAGCGGTCGGGTCGAGCCCGAGCGGATTTACGTGACGGGACTTTCGATGGGCGGCTATGGCAGTTGGTTTGCCGGCGCCCATGCGAACGACCTATTCGCGGCCGCCGTGCCGATTTGCGGTGGCGGTGACCCGAGCTGGGCCGACCGCTACGGCAAACTGCCGATTTGGGCGTTCCACGGCACGGATGATCGAGCCGTGCCTGTCGAACGCTCGCAAGAGATGATTGCAGCCCTCAAAACCGCCGGTCATCAGCCGGAGGCCAAGTACACGGAATACGAGGGTGCTGGTCACGACGTCTGGACACGGACTTACCAGCGCGACGACTTGTTTCAGTGGCTGTTTTCCCAGCGGCGGAATGCTCCGTGATGCCGTCGGTTGATCATCCCGCAGAAGCCGTAACCGCAGCGCCGCAGCGGCGCTGGCCAGCTGAATGGGAACCACAGGCGGCGGTTTGGTTTGCTTGGCCTCATAACCGAGAGACTTGGCCGAACCACTACCATGCGATCCCGGCCGCCTTTGCGAAGCTGGTTCAGACGGCCAGTCAATTCGTGCCGGTGCGTGTGCTCGCCGAGCAACACCTCGCCGATGAGGCTGCCCGCCATCTGGGTACGTCTGACCGCATTGAACTGATCGATATCGCCACCAACGATTGCTGGATCCGCGACTACGGCCCGACGTTTGTCACCGACCGGGGACAAACCATTGGGATCGACTGGAAGTTCAATGCCTGGGGTGGCAAGTATCCGCCTTGGGACCGCGATGCGGCCGCAGCAACTCAAATTTGCCAAATTGCAGGCGTCCGCTGCGAATCGAGCGAACTGGGCTTGGAAGGCGGGGCAATCGAAGGCGATGGTACCGGCCGGTTGCTGACAACGCCGAGTTGTGTGCAAACGCCGACCCGCAACCGGGGCTGGGAACGCGAGCGGATTGCAGGAGAACTGCACCGCCGCTTAGGTGTTACGGAAATCGTTTGGATCGATGGCGGCGGCTTGGCAGGCGACGACACCGATGGGCATATCGACCAACTAGCCCGGTTTGTGAACACCCGGCACGTGGTCGCCGCAGCCTCCGATGATCGGGAGGATCCCAATCACCTTGGGCTCGAACGGAACATCAAACAACTGCTTGCCTGGGCTGAGCAAACGTCGCCTCATGTGACGATCCATCGCTTGCCGATTCCGCCGGCGCGGACGATTGACGGCGCGCGGGTGCCGGAAAGTTACTGCAACTTCTTAATGCTTGGCGAGGCTGCCGTGTTGGTGCCTACCTTCGGCCATGCCCGCTCCGACGATCGCGCGCTGGGCCTGCTGCGTGATCTCCTGCCGCGCCGCGAAGTGGTCGGCGTCGACGCCCGCGATTTCGCCTGGGGACTGGGGGCTTGGCACTGCGCCAGCCAGCAACAGCCCGCCTAGCTCAAAAGTGGGGAAAAATCCCCCAGTTGGCTATCTCTTCCCTGTTCGCAACCTAAGTTTTCGCAGCGTTACCCAGACAGGTAACACTCACCGCCGGACAGCCGCCGGCAACGCGAGCCCAGCGAACCAGGAAAGCGCTCATGCGGACGATGATCTCTCGCGGGTCGGAGACCTCGCGCCAGGACCTTGTTGAGGATATGAAGCGGCGGATCCACGGGAAATTGGTCGATCGACTCGACCTTTCTCGGGTCGGCGAACTCAAAGGCGATTCGCTGAAACGTGAAATCCGTGGAGTCGTGGAACTGCTTTGCGACGCTGAGGAAACTCCGCTCAGCCGCGGTGAGCGGGAACGGATCATCGAAGAAGTCCTGGATGAAACCTTCGGCCTGGGTCCGCTGGAGCTGATCCTCAAGGATCCGACCGTCAGCGATATCCTCGTCAACGGCCCGAAAAAGGTGTACGTCGAGAAGGGCGGCCGGTTGCACAAGACATCGGTCGAATTCCGGGACAACAAGCATCTGCTGCAAATCATTGATCGGATCGTTTCCCGCGTCGGACGCCGCATCGATGAAACCTGTCCGATGGTCGATGCTCGACTCGCAGACGGTTCACGAGTCAACGCGATCATTCCTCCGCTGGCCCTGGACGGAGCGGCGATGAGCATTCGCCGCTTCGGCAGCAACCCGCTGAAGCTGAACGATTTGCTTGAGTATCAGGCATTCACACCCGAAATGGTGATGTTGCTCGAAGGCTGCATCAAGGCGCGGCTCAATCTGGTGATTGCTGGCGGAACCGGTTCGGGAAAGACGACGCTGCTCAACACGCTGTCTTCCTTCATTGGCCACGAAGATCGCATCGTGACGATCGAGGACGCCGCCGAATTGCAACTTCAACAGGACCATGTGGTGCGGTTAGAAACCCGCCCGCCGAATATCGAAGGCACGGGAGCGATCACTGCGACGGATTTGGTACGCAACGCGCTTCGCATGCGTCCGGAGCGCATCATCATCGGCGAATGCCGCGGCGGCGAAACGCTGGACATGCTCCAGGCAATGAACACCGGTCACGATGGCTCGTTGACGACGATTCACGCGAATACTCCTCGCGATGCAATCGCTCGGCTGGAAACGCTGGTGATGATGGCCGGATTCGATTTGCCAGTCAAAGCGATCCGCCAACAGATCGCCGGTGCGGTCGATGTGTTGATTCAGGCCAACCGTTTGCAAGGCGGAGCGCGGCGAGTGACGGCCATCACCGAAGTCGTCGGGATGGAAGGGGACACCATCGTCATGCAAGACATCTTTCGCTATGTGCAGCTCGGCGTCGACGAACATGGGAAGGCGTTCGGACAATTCGAATGCACCGGCGTGCGTCCACAGTTCATGACCAAGCTCGAGGCCGCGGGGCTGCGACTACCGGCCAGCGCGTTCCGCCAACGCGTGATGATGAAGGCCTAATCGATGCGTCTCTCGAGTTGCTTCTGTTGGCACATTGCTGCCGCCGTCACAGCCCGACGGCTCCGGATCCCTTCTTCTCGCTGACCGCTCCATCATGCCGCCGATCTTGATCATCCTTGCCGTGGGTGTGGGTGTCGCCTCGCTGCTGGCGTTTGCAGCGCTGCAGTTCTTTGCATCCAGTGAAGCTGCCGACGCAGAGTTGCGTCTAGAGACACTCGTCAGCCAAGGTCAAAGACGTGGCTCTTCGACCGATCCAGCGTCACTGCTGCTGGTCGGCGGACAGGACGACAGCCGATCGGCGCTGGCTCAACTAGCCACGAAATTGCCGCAGTTGCGACCGTATTTGCAGCAGGCCGGGATGGAGAGCTCGCCGGCTCAGTTTCTGACAATCACGCTGGTGGCTTTTACGCTCGGCACTGGCTGCTGCATCCTGACGCCACTGCCAGTGCTGCTGGCACCGCTGGCCGGACTGATCCTCGCCACATTACCGCTGCTGTGGGTGCTGCAGAAGCGTAAGCAACGGCTGGCGAAGTTCGGGCGACAATTACCCGAAGCGCTGGAGCTGCTTAGCCGCTCGCTGCGCGCCGGCCACTCGCTCGCCGCCGGCTTCGGGCTGGTGGGCAGCGAGATGCAGGAGCCGCTCAGCCGTGAGTTCCAACGGGTGTTTGAAGAACAGAATTTCGGCATCTCGATCGATGAGGCACTTGAAGATCTGTCCATGCGTGTCCCCAATCTCGACCTGCGATTTTTCGCTACGGCGGTCATCTTGCAACGGACCACCGGCGGCGACCTGGCAGAAATTTTGGAAAAGATCGGCTATCTGATCCGCGAACGTTTGCAGATCCTCGGCCAAGTCAACGCGCTCACCGGGGAAGGGCGGCTCAGCGGAATCGTGTTGCTGGCCATGCCGCCTGCCCTGTTCGTGTTCATGCTGCAACTCAACCCCGAATATGTGCTGCTGCTGTTTCAAGACACGATCGGTCAAACAATGCTCGCCGGAGCTCTGGTTGCACAAGTCGTCGGCGCGATCGTGATCAAAAAGATCATCACGATCAAAGTTTGATTGTCCCTGATCTATCTTTGGTCGCTCTCTTCTTCTCGCCTGCTTGAGCCATCCGATGACTGCTCCGCTGCTGATTCCGCTCGCCTTCACCATTCCTC
Source organism: uncultured Planctomycetaceae bacterium (assembly GCA_937904535.1). Lineage (GTDB taxonomy): Bacteria > Planctomycetota > Planctomycetia > Pirellulales > Pirellulaceae > UBA6163. The sequence goes on along the minus strand of CALELC010000329.1, from coordinate 14,407 downwards.
AACCCGAAATCTTGGTCCCGCTGGCCGCGTTCCTGAGTGCGGCCGCGCTGGTGTGGTGGATCACCGAGGTCATCGGCGGCAACGCGAACTCTGCGGTGGAGGAGCGGCTGGACCAGTTCGACCGCGGCTACCTACGGGAACCCATGACCGATAGCTCGGAAGCGCGGGCGAAGATGAAAAGTGCTGCGATGGCGGCAGTGCTTGAAAAGGCAACCCGGCCGCTTACATCAACCGTCACCGGCACCGCCGCGGAAATGGGGCGGCTGCGTCAACGCTTGTTGCATGCCGGCTTCCGCCGTGAAGAAGCCCCAGTGATGTTCAAAGCACTGCAGCTGATCAGCGGCGTTGTCGGCTTGCTGATCGGTGGCGCCGGAGCCGCACTCATCCAAGGTTTCACGGACGCGGCCCTCATCAATGCCGTGCTGGTGGGCGGGTTCGGCTTTTACCTTCCCGTCTTAGGCCTGGCATGGATGGCAGGCCGACGCAAAGAAGCGATTTTTTTAGGGCTTCCCGATGCGCTCGACCTGATGGTGGTCTGCGTCGAAGCCGGTTTGGGACTTGACCAAGCGATGCGGAAAGTCGGCGAGGAGATGGGGAAGTCGCATCCGGTGATCGCCGAGGAATACCGGATCGCCAATCAGCAGTTGCAATTCGGTCGGCCGCGCAACGAGGTCCTGCAAGCCCTTGGCCATCGCAACGGCGTCGCCGACCTACAGCAACTCGCTTCGATCCTGATCCAGGCTGATAAATTCGGCAGCAGCGTTGGCCAGGCACTGCGGGTGCAAAGCGATGCGATGCGTGTCCGCCGCCGCCAACTCGCCGAAGAGCAAGCGGCCAAAACAGCGGTGAAGATGATCTTTCCGTTGGTACTGTTCATCTTCCCGGGAATCTTCGTCGTGCTGGTCGGGCCTGCGGCAATCACGATGTACCGCAACCTGCTGACGATGTAGTTACCGCTCCACGTAGCTCGCCAGTGCCTCATCGATCGACGCAAGCTGTTCGCGAGCCGACTGGGAAGCGTCAAGAAATAAGGTCTTACGGCCGGCGATTTCGCAGCAATTGGGCCGATGCCCGCCGAGCATCTCCTGGCGTACGTGAAAGCCCATCGCCCGCAGCTCACGAATCCGCAGCTTCAAACGCACGACCACATTCTCAGCTTCCACAGGCTGTGCGGCCACCATCGAGTCCGGTGAGGCCGATTGACCGAATTGCCCCTGGCTACCGTCGGCTGATTTCATCCCAGTTACTTCAGAGAAGGTTTTCCGATTGATCCACGGATGATGTAGTCACTACAGACCGCAGCCCGATAGATCGGTTAAGCCTCGCTCTACTCCAACGGAACGTTGAGACACGGATGAACCAGCCGCCCACCCCGCTCTCCCAGTCAGCCAATCCTCTGCAGCCTACCAGCCTGCCGCCATTTACCGGCCGGCCGGTGCCAACGGCGACAGGCAGCACCGGCAGGGAACTAACCCGCGCGGAACTAGATCATCTGCGCGCTTTGGCCACTCTCGGCGAGTTGACGGGGACAGCGACGCACGAGTTCAACAACGTGCTGATGACGATTATGAACTATGCCAAGTTGGCCCTGCGCGACCGCAGTGAAGCGGGCCGCGACAAGGCCCTGACGAAGATCCTCGAGGCCTCCCAGCGGGCCGCCCGGATCAGCGGCACGATCTTAGCCCAAGCGCGCAATCGCCAGGATTCGATGCAGCCGACCGATCTCGCGGCGTTGATCCAGGATACGCTCGAACTGCTCACGCGCGAAATGCGTAAGTATCGAGTCACTGTCGAAACGCAGCTCGATCCGGCGACTCCCCAGGCGATCGTCAGCGGCAACCAGATCCAGCGGGTGCTGATCAATCTGTTGATCAATGCCCGCCAGGCGATGCCCGGTGGAGGCACGGTGACCGTCGGGCTAGCTCCTGACCCGCACAGCGGCGAAGTGATCCTGACGGTGCGTGATACCGGATCCGGGATTCCCCGCGACCAATTGCCGCGCATCTTTGAACCGTTCTACTCGACCAAGTCGGGTCCCGATGACTCGGGCAAGGGCGGGACGGGGCTCGGGCTTTCGGCATGCAAAGAAATCATCGACGCTCACCAGGGCCGCATTCGAGTCGAAAGCACTGTCGGCCGTGGTACCGCCTTTCTGATCCGTCTCAAGGCCGCTGCGTAGTGGCCGGCGGCGCCGCGGAATCAAATAAAAGCTCGGCCTGCACGCGGCGAACATCAATTGCCTGTTACGGCTTTACATAACGTCGTTCATCAGCGACAATGAGGTGTCGTGACGACAGGTAGTCGTGACGACTCGAACATCGGACCTTTCTTCAGCTCCGTTTGCTGAAGGAAGGTTTATTTTTTGCCTCCATGCAAGTTTGAATTGAAATCGAAGGTGGTGTCGTGCACGAATCAGTACCCATGACGCGTGAAGGATATGAGCGACTCAAAGCCGAGGTGACTCGTTTGGAGAGCGAAGAAATGCCCCGACTCGCGCAAAAATTGGCCGATGCGCGGGCCGAAGGCGATTTGAAGGAAAACGCTGAATATCACGCGCAACGTGAAAATCAGGGGATGCTGATGGCTAAGATCAACGAACTGCGCTCCAAACTGGCGAGCGCTGAAATCGTTGATACTTCCTCACTACCCAAAGATACAGTCGCGTTTGGCGCAACGGTTAAGGTCAAAGACCTCGAGTTTGGTGACGAAGACGTCTACACGCTCGTCGGTGCCGGCGATGAAGATTATGAGACTGGAAAAATTCTCATAACGAGTCCCGTGGGGCAGGGGCTGCTGGGCAAGAAGGTTGGCGAAATCGCTGAAGTGCACGCGCCGGCTGGCTTGTTGAAGTTTGAAGTGCTCGATATCTCTTTCGAATGATCCGCGTTTGATGAACGACCCGGCTGACCCGCGTACGGAAACAAGCATCTCGGACACAGGCTCCCTGCGAGGATCCGCAGGCGAGTCGGATGCTGGACGTACGGACGACCAGGGTGGCTCAAGCCGTGATGACCGCCGGGAGCCCCAGGGCCCCGGCTGTCTCCCGGCGATCATGGCCGGGACGCTGTTGTTGGGAATCGTGCTGTTTGTCACCTTCGGTTTTTCAGCCTGGCTGATCTTTCAGAAGCGGGGCGACCTAGCGGTCCGGACACTTCGGGCGACGGTCATTCCCGAGCTCGAACAAAGCCGGCTGGCCCCCGATGATAAGCAGGCGGTGATCCAAGAACTGTCAGGGCTGGCCGATGATATCGAACAAGGCGCCTATGAAAATTGGCAGGCTGGCGGGATCATGCAGCGTCTGATCACGTCACCGCTGATGCGCTGGGCCGATCTGCTGAGCGTGCAGCGGTGGGCAGCAGCCAACCTGCCGGACGAGCAGGCCCAGCAAGCGGAGCTACAGATTTCTCGCTTCTTTCGCGCTGTCGAACTCGATCGTGTTGTCGCCCGCGACATGCAAGATGTGTTGGCCTCGGTTTCAGCGTCACCGAACTCACAGGGATTCGTTCAGCTGAAGAGCGAATTGCAAGCCGAGGATGTGCTCGAAGTGGTCCAGCGTGCTAAGCTGGTGGCCGATCGTGCCGAGGTCCCCGAGCAAACCTTTGCGCCGGTCTCATTGCCCGATTACGTCCGTCGCCAGATCGAGATCGGTCGCCGCGACGGCGCCGACTGACCAGCCGTGGTTGGTTACCGGTCGACAAGGCGGGAGCCGGGAAAGATGCGGCGGCGGGTGGCAAGGGTTACCTGCTCCGTAAGCCCGGCTCCGGAGTGCGCCCCAGGTGGTCGCTGCTAGCTACACGTGCAAGTCCCTTTAAGGTCCGCTCGGTGCGAAACAAGAAAGTGATCATCGTTGGCGCTGGGCCAGGCGGCTTGGCGGCGGCGATGCAGCTAGCCTATGCCGGTGCCAACGTGACCGTGCTGGAGCGGCGGGACGTGGTCGGTGGCCGCACGTCAGCGATTCTCAAAGACGGCTTTCGCTTTGATTGCGGCCCGACATTCTTTTTATATCCCCGCGTGTTGCAGGAGATCTTCCGTTCCGTTGGATACCAGCTCGATGCTGAGCTGCCGATGAAACGGCTCGACCCGCAGTACCGGCTGACGTTTGCCGCTGGCGGAAAGCTCGATTGCACAGCCGATATGGCTGAGATGGACCGGCAGATCGCAGCGATTTCACCGGCCGATGTCGGCAAACTGAGCCGCTACATGGCCGATAACCGCATCAAACTCCAGCGGTTCCGGCCCATCCTTGAGCGTCCCTTTTCGTCGGTCTTCGACTTGATGCGGCCGTCGCTGCTCGCTGCCGCTCGGCACCTCAACCCCCAGCGGTCTCTCGGCGCCGAACTCTCGCGTTACTTCAGTGACCCACGGCTGGTGATCGCGTTTGCCTTCCAAAGCAAGTACCTCGGGATGTCGCCGTTTCAGTGCCCGAGCCTGTTCAGCATCCTCTCGTTCTTGGAGTACGAGTACGGCGTGCATCATCCGATCGGTGGTTGCAGCCGGATCAGCGACCGCATGGCAGAACTCGCGCGTGATCTCGGCGTCGATGTACGACTCAACGAAGGCGTGACGAAGCTCAAACTTCAGGGCCGCCGAGTGGTTGGCGCCGAGACCGCCGCGGGCAGCTATGACTGCGACGCGATGGTGATCAATGCCGACTTTGCTGAAGCGATGAAACGGCTGGTTCCCGACAACCTTCGCCGCCGCTGGAATGATCGCGGCCTAGCTTCGAAACGTTATTCCTGCAGCACCTACATGCTGTATCTGGGCATCGAAGGCCGCTACGACGATCTGCCCCATCACAACATTCACATCAGCAGCGACTACGCCAAAAATCTGGCGGAGATCGAAACACAGCACGTGCTCAGCGACGATCCCTCGTTCTACGTGCAGAATGCTGGCGTCACCGACGACACGCTCGCTCCACCCGGACACAGCACACTCTACGTCCTGGTGCCGGTTAGCCATCAACATCCGAACATCGACTGGCACACGCAAGCGGCACCGTTTCGTGAGCGCGTGCTCGACAAACTGGCTCAGATTGGCCTCCACGATGTGCGCGATCGGATTCGTGTCGAGCACCAGATCACGCCCGAGGACTGGCAGCACAACCACCACATCTATCGCGGCGCGACGTTCAATTTGGCCCATAACCTCGGTCAAATGCTGCACCGCCGGCCGCAGAATCGGTTTGAAGAGCTGGATGGCGTTTATTTGGTCGGCGGTGGAACGCACCCCGGCAGCGGCTTGCCGGTGATTTACGAGTCGAGCCGCATCACCAGTCGGCTGCTGCTGAGCGATTTGGGGCTCCGCACCGATTTCATCGATGCGGCCGCCCGGCCGCTGACTCCAGCAGAGCCCGCGTTGAGTCTGCACTAGCCTTACGGTTGGGATCGCGGGAACTTCCTATCCGCTTGCTGCCTTGCGTCGGTGACCGATTCCGGTAACGCTGCTGATGGGCGACAGGGTGAACCCTTGATGTCATCCTGATGTCCTTCCCGCTTCGATGATTAGTTCGCCGGCTACCTTCGCTTTCTGCCAATCCTTCAGTGAACCGTCCTTCTCTGCGCAGCAGCTCGATTCCGCCGATCGAGTACCCCGTCGATCTGCCAATTTCGGCTCATCGCGACACGATCTTGCGGCTGATTCGAGAGCATCAAGTCGTGGTCATTTGTGGCGAGACCGGCAGCGGCAAGAGCACCCAATTGCCCAAGCTGTGCCTCGAAGCTGGGCTCGGCCTCCGCGGCATGATCGGCCACACGCAGCCTCGCCGATTGGCCGCTCGCAGCGTTGCCGCGCGGCTGGCCGAAGAACTCGGGACCAGCGGTGACAGCCGGGTGGCGTACAAGATTCGCTTCGGTGACCAGACTTCGCCGGAAACGCTCATCAAATTGATGACGGATGGCATCCTGCTGGCTGAAACCCAGTCCGACCGCGACCTGCGGGCCTACGATGCGATCCTGATTGACGAGGCGCACGAGCGGTCGCTGAACATCGACTTCCTGCTCGGCTACTTGCACCGCGTCGTCCAGCGACGACCTGAATTTCGCGTGATCATCACATCGGCAACGATCGACGCTGAGCGATTTGCCGAGCACTTTGCCATCGATGGTAAACCGGCTCCGATTTTGACCGTCGAAGGTCGCGGCTATCCGGTTGAGGTCCGCTACCAGCCTTGGACCGATGTCAGCGCCAACGCTGAGCATGACGACGACCAGTACGATCTGCCGCGGCACGTGATCGCTGGAATCGACAACGTCTGCCGCGCAGGCGGCGGTGACATCCTGGTGTTCCTGCCAACCGAGCGCGACATTCGCGAAGTTTCGCACCGCACGGCAGGGCACTTCAAACGCCTCGGTCTGGAGCGGCGCGTCGACATCCTGCCGCTGTACGCGCGGCTGCCGCAAGCTGAACAGCAACGAATCTTTCATCCCAGCGGCGACCGGCGACGGATCGTGTTCGCCACCAACGTCGCCGAATCGTCACTCACGGTGCCGGGGATCCATTACGTCGTCGATTCGGGGACCGCTCGGATCAGCCGTTACAGCCCGCGGAGCCGTGTGCAGCGATTGCCGATCGAGCCGGTCAGCCGCGCCAGTTGCGACCAGCGCGCCGGCCGCTGTGGACGCATCGCGCCCGGGATCTGCGTGCGGCTGTTCTCGCAGGAAGACTACGAGTCTCGCGACGCCTTCACGACGCCGGAAATCCGCCGCACCAATCTCGCGTCGGTCATCCTGCAGACACTGACGCTGCGCTTGGGGCCGATCAGTGAGTTCCCGCTCATCGATCCGCCGCGCGAAGATGCGGTCCGCCAAGGCTATCGCACCCTTCGCGAACTCGGTGCGGTCGACGAGCGGAATGAGTTGACCGACATTGGCCGGCAACTTGGCCGAATGCCCGTCGACCCACGCGTCGGACGGATGATTTTAGCCGGACAGGAATTCGGAGTATTGCCAGAGATCCTGGTAATTGCTGCCGCGATCGAAGCGCAAGATCCTCGTGAACGTCCGCCCGAGCGGCGCGAAGCAGCCGACCAGGCGCACGCCCAATTCCAACATCCGCGCAGCGATTTTCTCAGCTACCTCAAGCTTTGGCGGTTCTATCAAAAACACCGCGAAGAAGTTGGCCGCAGTCGATTGGACCGGATCTGCCGCAGCCATTTTCTCTCTCCGCAGCGGATGCGCGAGTGGAGCGACATTCACCGGCAACTGCGCGAAATGGCTGCGGGAGCCGTGCGTGGCAAGAATCGCAATCGCGGCGGGATTGGCAGTATCGGCAGTGTTCGGTTCAGTGAAGACGAAGCGGAAGTGATTCAGCCGGGCCACTACGTCACCATCCACCAAGCGCTGCTGACCGGCCTGCTCTCGGGCGTCGCGATGGCCGGCGACAAGAACGAATACACCGGCGCCGGCGGCTTAAAACTGTTCCTGTGGCCCGGCAGCGGCGTCTTTCAAGCCAAGCCGAAATGGATCGTCGCTGGCGAATTGGTCGAAACCGCACGCCAGTACGCTCGTACTGTTGCCGCGGTCCAGCCCGAGTGGATCGAACCGCTGGCGGGGCACCTGGTCAAACGTAACTACAGCGATCCGCACTGGAGCAGCAAATCGGGCGGTGCATTTTGCTACGAACAGGTCTCGCTGTTCGGTTTGCCGATCGTCAGCCGGCGGCGGTTGCCGTTAGCGCCGATCGATCCGGCGACAGCCCGCGAGCTGATGATCGAAGAAGGATTGGTTGCGGATGCCATGCCGACGACAGCCCGCTGCGTACGGTTCAACCGTGAACTGGCCGGGCGGATCGCGGAACTGGCGGCGAAGACCCGGCGACGCGAGTTCGTGGTTGACCCTTTTACGGTCCGCGATTTCTACGCGTCACGGCTGCCAGACTTCGTCTGCGATCGGGTGCGACTAGAAAAGTATGATCGCGAAATCACCGCTCCCGCCTGGACCAAAACACTCAACAGTGCCGAGGCGGTCGCGCAGTGGTTGGCCTCGCCACCGCCGCGCGAAGACGATGCGGCCAGCGGCTCGAGCGCCTTCCCGACTCCGTACATGCGGCCCGATGATCTTGTCCAGATCGCCGCCGCACCGCTGCCTGGCGGGGCGTTTCCTGATGAGCTGGTTGTCGGTCAAACCCGACTGCCACTGCAGTACCGGTTTGAGCCGGGCAGCGAAGTCGATGGCGTGTCGGTGACCGTGCACCAAGCGGCGCTGGCACAGGTCAGCGACGAGCGGCTCGGCTGGCTGGTGCCCGGACTGCTCGAGGCCAAACTTGTGGCGATGATCAAGGCGCTGCCTAAGCGGATCCGCCGCAATTTGGTGCCAGCAGCCGATGTGGCCAGCAAGTTAGCGGCAGAGTTGGCTCCCAAATACGGTGATGTCCCCTTTATGCCAGCGGTCTGCGAGCTGATGTCGCGTCACGCTGAAATGCCGGTCACACCGGCGGATTTCTCGGGCGAAAAGCTCGAACCGCACCTCGAGTTCCTGGTCAACGTTGTCGACGACGCGGGTAAGACCATCGCACAAAGCCGCAGTGTCGAGGACGCCAAACGGCAAGTGGGTGTCGAGGTCGCCCAGGTGACCGAGCCAACGGAAGCTTCCGACGCCGACTGGTCGCGCGAACGGATGACGACGTTTGAGATTGAATCCCTGCCCGAGCAAGTTGTGCGGGTTCGCGGCGGGGTGCGCGTCGCGCAGTTTCCCGGACTGGTCGACCTGGGAGATGCGGTTGCGACGCGGCTGTTCACCGACCCGGCCTCGGCGGCCGCAGCCACTCAGCGCGGGCTGATGCGGCTGTACGCGCTGACGGAACTGAAGGAATTGAGGACGCAGGTGCGGCACCTGCCGGGCTTGAACGATGCCAAGCTGCGTCTGGCACCGATTGTGCCGGCTGCGGAGTTCGAGCGGTCGCTCATCGGATTGCTAGCCCGCAAGGCATTCGTCGAAGGGGAGCCGCTGGTGCGGACGCGTGCAGCGTTCGAAGCCCTGCGCTCGCAGCGAGCACGACGGATCGCGGAGGCCGCCTGTGAAGTCGCTCCCTGGTTGCCGGCGCTCGCGGACGCCTATCACGCTGCCCGCCGCGGCTGGGAATCGCTCAGCCCGAAGACTGCCGGTCCGCTGCTGGCCGATGTGAAACAGCAGGTCCAGTGGCTGACCGACCGGGGCTTTCTGGAAAACGTTCCCTGGCAGTGGCTGCGGCACTATCCGCGGTATTTCAACGCAATCGCTTACCGGTTCGAGAAATACCGCAGCGGTGCCGCGTCCAAGGACGCCGATGCGATGCGATTAGTCAACGATCTGTGGCGTCGCTGGCTGGGTGCGATCCCCGAAGAACGCCGCACCCCGGCCGCGACGGCGGAGTTGGAAGTGCGGTGGATGTTGGAGGAATTGCGGGTCAGCCTGTTCGCTCAGCCGCTGGGCACAAGCGTCAAAGTTTCTCCCCAGCGGTGCGAAAAGCTAATCCTCACCGGTTGAAGCGGTAGCACCGTCGGGGTCCGAGCCAAAGCGATCGCAGATGATCGCAAGCTCTTGATCTTCCCTGGGGCGTGCGTGACAACAGACCGTTCCTTGGTCTGCTCAGCCACCCTATAGCACCCAGACTCGCCGTGTTCAATCGACTCACACGCCGCCGCATCGCTCAAGATCGCCGTCAGAGTTCAAAGTCACAGCGCCGCCGTCGGCTCCAACTCGAACAACTCGAAATTCGCCTTCCTCTGGCCGCCCCCAGCGACTTAGCGGTGATCGAAGGCCGGATTTTTGCCGACCTCACCGGCGACGGTTACACGCCTGGCGAAGAAGTCGCTGGAGCGACGGTCAATGTCTATCGCGATAACGGTGACGGGGTGTTGGACCGCGAGGTCGATGCGCTCGTCGCCAGCCTCACCAGCGGAGCCGACGGACAATATCGCACCGACAACCTGACCGCGGGCAGTTACTTCGTCGAGCAACCAGCTCAGACCGTCGACGGACGAGAACTCGCCGCGAGCGTCAGCCCCGCGATCGCCATCACGGCCGAAGATGTGATTGGCGAACTGTTTACCGTGATCGATTCATTTAACGCTGCGCCGCAACTGGTGTTTGACGATTCGGGCGACGGCGTGCCTGTCACGTCGTCAGCGCAGGGAGCAACAAGTGAAATCATCGGTGGCGAGCGCGATGTGCTGGTCAATAAAACTTCCGTCAACGGCCGCGTGCAGATCAGCATCAACGACCCGCTGTTCCCTGGGTTTTTGAGCTTCGATTCGATTCAAACGGGGCAGGGCCGTCGACTCGTTTCCTGGGATGGTCTCGATGGTGACGCGCTGGTGCTCGACGATGCTGGCTTAGGCGATGTTGACTTGACCAGTAGCGGTGCGGCGACGGGGCTGCGGCTAGAAATCGGTGCCGACTCCGCCGCCGGCAACGCGACCATTCGGATCTACACCAACGATGGTATCAGTGGGACTGCTACCCGTTTCTCGACGGCCGTGGTCGCCATTCCGGATACCGGCGGCGAGGCGTCGGCGCTGGAGTTCGTTCCCTTCAGCGCCTTTGTACCGACCAGCGGCGGTGGAGCCGACTTTACCCAGATCGGCGCGATCGAACTGGAAATCACTGGGGCAGCCAACGTTAACGGCGCCGCCAACCTCGTCGGAGCCACCGGGCCGACACGCCGCAGTTTCGATTTTGCGAACTTCTCGACGGCTGACGTGTCGCTGGAATTGGCCGCGAGCACTACTGCGCCGGCAGTTGGCGAGAATGTGACCTTCACGATCACCGCCGCCAATGCGGGCCCAGATTCCGCGACCGGCGTGGTCGTGCAAAACCGATTGCCCGCTGGCCTAACATTCGTCTCCGCAACACCGGCCCAAGGCAGCTACGACAACGCAACCGGAAACTGGACGGTCGGGACGATCGCGAGTGGTGCGACCGCCACGCTGACGGTCATCGCGACCGTCGAAACCGTTGGCGCACTGACCGCAACTGCCGAAATCACAGCTGCTGATCGCTTTGATCCCGACAGCACGCCAGGCAACGACGATCCCAGCGAAGACGACCAGGCGAATGTGACGCTGTCGAGCGAGCTGGCAGACTTGTCACTGACCAAGACTGTCGACAAAGCGACTCCGGAACTCGGTGAAGAAGTCACGTTCACGGTCGTCGTCACCAACGCTGGCCCATCCGCAGCAACCGGGATCAGCGTCAGCGATGTGCTGCCGGCAGGCCTGACGTTGATCAGCGCGACGCCGAGTCAGGGCACCGTTGCTGATGGCGTTTGGGCCATCGGCACGCTGACGAGCGAGGGATCGGCGACGCTCACCACGATCGTCCGCGTCGACGCCGCTGGAACGATCGTAAACACCGCGGAAGTGTTGACCGCCGATCAGCCCGATCCCGATTCAACGCCCGGCAACAACCTCTCCGGCGAAGATGACCAGGCAAGCGCGACATTGACCATCGCCTCTGCCGACCTGGTGTTGACCCAAACCGTTTCGGATGCCGTCCCCAATGTCGGCAGCGACATCACGTTCACGATCACGGTCCGCAATGACGGTCCCAATACGGCGACCGGGGTAACCGTTCGCGATTCGCTGCCCGCTGGATTGACGTTTGTCTCCGCATCACCGGCGATGGACTACGACGCCGCAACTGGGCTGTGGACCATTGGTACGATCGATCCGGAACAGTCGGTGACGTTGGAGATCGTGGCTACGGCGACCGCCGCCGGGTCGCTGAGCAACACGGCCGAGATTGTGACCTCTGATCAGCCCGACCCCGATTCCACTCCCGACAACGGCGTTGAGGATGAAGATGACCAAGTGACGTTGGTGATCGTCGCGCAGCAAGCCGACCTGTCGCTGACGCAGACCGTTGATGATGCCTCGCCCAATCCGGGCCAGGTGGTCACATTCACGATCACGCTAGCCAATGGCGGTCCGAGCACGGCAACCGGCGTGCAGGTCCGCGATCAGCTGCCTGCAGGGTTGAACTTGCAATCGGCCACCCCCAGCGTCGGCTCATTTGATGAAGCAACTGGTGTGTGGACAGTACCTTCACTCGCTGCCGACGCTGAAGCCACGCTGACGCTGACAGCTATGGTCGAAACGGACGCGCCGGTCACAAACACGGCGGAAGTGATCGCCGCGGACCAACCCGATCCCGATTCGACTCCTGGCAACAACAGCCCGGCTGAAGATGACCAGGCAAGCGTCACGCTCACCACGCAGATTGCCGATCTGTCGTTGACTCAGCAAGTCGACAATGCAGCACCGAATGTTGGCGACACGGTGCAATTCACAATTGTAGTTTCCAACGCCGGCCCTAACGATGCGACCGGTGTCGCTGTCCAGCAACTGTTGCCGGCAGGACTGACGTTTGTTTCCTCGACACCGTCGCAGGGGACCTATTCGGCTGAATCGGGACAATGGATCGTTGGTAATCTCACCGCTGGAGCTGATGCGACGCTGGAGCTACTCGCTCGCGTCGACTCGTCCGCTGCATCGACCGTGATCGCCCAAATCACGCAGTCGGATCAGGCCGATCCAGATAGCACTCCCGGCAACAACGACGAGTCCGAAGATGATCAACAAAGCCTGGTGGTGACGCCGCAAGTTGCCGACTTAGCGCTTTCGCTGTCGGTTGACCAGTCTCGCCCAGTCGTGGGTCAGGACGTGACTTTCACGCTCACGCTCACCAATTCCGGCCCTGACGCTGCAACCGCCATCACGGTTCGCGATGCCTTGCCGACGGGACTGAGCTTCGTTTCGTCCACAGCGGACATTGGCAGCTACTCGGACGTTACCGGCTTGTGGACGCTCGATAGTCTTGCCCCTGGAGCGACAGCCGTGCTGCAGTTCGTCGCCCGCTACGACCAACCGCTGCCGCTGACCAACTCGGCGGAGGTTGTGGCAGTGGACCAGTTCGATCCTGACAGCACACCGAACAACAACCTGCTCGACGAAGACGACCAAGATGCGGTCGTGCTGGAACCGGCCGTCGCTGACTTGAGCCTGACCCAGACGGTTTCAAATGCGACACCAAACCTTGGTGAAAGCGTGACGTTCACGATCACCGTTTCCAATGCGGGACCTGACACCGCAACGGGTGTCAGCATCCTCGATGCGCTGCCAGACGGATTGGCGTTTGTCTCCGCGACTCCTTCCGTCGGTAATTACAGCGCTGCCACCGGCATCTGGACAATCGGTGAACTAGCAGCTGGCGGCGAAGCGACTCTGCAATTGACGGTCACTCCGACGGCCGCGGCGGAACTGAGCAACACCGCCGAAGTCTTAACGGTTGACCAGTTCGATCCCGACAGCACACCCGGCAACAATCTTCCGGGCGAAGACGACCAAGCCGTGGTGATTGTCAGCCCGCAGTTGATCGACTTGTCGCTGACCAAAACCGTCAGCAATCCTACACCCAACGTCGGCCAAAACGTGACCTTCGTGCTCACGCTGGCCAACGCCGGCCCGAGCACCGCCACCGACATTCAGGTCCGCGATCAACTGCCCGCCGGTGTCACGTTCGTTTCTTCGACGACAGCCAGCGGCCAGTATGACCCCGCGACCGGTATTTGGACGCCGCAACCGGTGGCAGCTGGAGCGACCGCGACGCTGACAATCATCGCTCGCGTGGTCGAAGCCGGGGTAACGGTCAATGCCGCTGAAGTCATTGCCGCCGGCCAACCGGATGTCGACAGCACACCGGGCAATGGCGATTCGACCGAAGATGATTACGCCGAGGTCAGCTTCAACACGCCAATTGCGAATCTGTCGCTGACTCAGACGGTCGACAATGCAGCGCCCAACCGTAATGAATTGGTGACATTCACAATTATCGTCACCAATGACGGGCCCGATGACGCCAGCGGCATCGTCGTCGCCAGCCCGATTCCGGCCAACTTCAGCTTTGCCAGTTCGAGCGCCACCACGGGCGTGTTCACGCCGACGACCGGGCGTTGGACAATTCCGGCGCTCGCCAGCGGAGCAACGGCGACGCTGACCATTACCGGTCGGGCGACCAATAACACGCCGGTGATCAGCACTTCGGAAATCGTGGAAGCTGATCAAGTCGACCCGAACAGTGTACCGAGCAACGCCGATCCCACCGAAGACGATTTCGCTCGCGTGGTGGTCACGCCTAACGTGATCGATCTGTCGGTGACCGGAACGATCGACAATCTGAAGCCCGAGATCGGTGACATCATCACGCTCACGTTCACCGTCAACAATGATGGCCCGGCCACGGCGACCGGGGTGGCGCTCTCCCTGACAATTCCACCGGGCGTCACTCCGCTGTTCAACGGCGCGACGCAAGGTGTGTTCGATCCGGAATCGGGGCTATGGATCGTCGGCTCGCTGGCACCGCTGCAAACCGAAACACTCTCGATCCAGTACCGTGTCGACGCTGCGGGCATCAAGCTGGCGACGATGCAA
>CALELC010000328.1 GCA_937904535.1 uncultured Planctomycetaceae bacterium | reverse complement strand
TCACCGTGCGGTCATCATCGCGAGCGGTGTAGCTGACAAACAACTGACCGTTGGACTTGAAGTCCGGGTGCAGCGCCAGCCCAAGCAAGCCTTGTTCGTTGGCCCCCGGAGACGACCACTGGCTGACCTTGGACTTCAGGTTGAGGAACAGGTGAGACTGCTCCACGTCAGCCCGATTTTCAAAGGTGAAGATTTCGCCGCTTTGGGAGACGGCGAACAAGCGGTTGCTGTCATCGTTCGCGTAGGTCAGTTCGAGGATTCGCAACTTTTGCACGCTGCCGCCCTCGTCGATCGGATCCCAACCGTCCCACTTGAGCTTCGGGAAGGCCAGCACGCCGGTGGTTTCCAGCACGCCGTGGATCGGCTGCTGAACGATCAAGTCGTCGCCGAGTTCACGGATTTTGATGTTGCGATAGGAGACGAGGTCGCCATGGTCTTGCAAACAAATATGGCCTTCGCCGGCGGCACCAAAACCCGCTAGGTTGGCGAACTTGCTCTTGGCAACCAAATCTTTCCACTGCTGGTCACCGAGCTTAAAGCGGTAATACATCACGCCATTGAGCGACACTTCGCACTGATTCGGTGCGATCCGAACGTAGAGTTGGTTCCACTGACCAGCGGGCCGTGTGGCGTCGATCGTTTCACCGGTCACGTTGTCACGGCCCGGCTTGTAGAGCTGGTACAGCCAGCCAGACTTTTGAGGGTCATGACCGTCTTGGTTGTCTTGGATCTGAATCTCCGGCCCGCTGTGCCACGGTGGGTTGCGGTTCTCCACAACATGGAACATCAATCCGCTGTTTCCGCTCTTGGAAATTTTGTATTCCAGCGACAGCTCGAACGCTTTGTATTTCTCGGTGGTGACGATGTCGCCGGCGCCGTTCTCGGCACGTACTAACGCTCCGTCGACCACTTTCCAGCCGCTTGAAAGCTCCTGTTTGCCGTAGTTTCGCCACCCGCTGGTCGACTCGCCGTCGAACAACAGCTTCCAGCCGCTGAGCGATTCGGCGGTGGTAAGTTGATTGGCCGGCTGAGCGGCCGGTAGCTGCGCGGCGGTCACGCCCCACAGCAATCCCGCAAGGGTGCACGTGGCAAAAAGTCGAATCATGTTGTTCTCGTTGCTCTGGCAGGAAGAAACAGGGGGGAGCGCCGACGATCACGGCAGCCTGTCGACGGTGCGACAAGGGTACTTTAATCGCTCGCGAACAGTTCGTAACGTGGGCCAGCTAGTCGTAATGCGAGCCCTACTGTTGTGCAAGGCCGCCGCGACCCGACGCAGAGACGGTGACCGGCGCACGGTTGGTCGAGCAGTTACGATTTTGCCAAACGTTTTTGTCCCCGTTTCAGGAACCACGCGGCCATGGCCCAACTCGACCCATTGCCACGAGTGTTGATCAACACCGAACTCCCGCCCGTGGTCCAGTCGCTGCTCGAGGGCCGCGTCACGCTGGTGCCCTGGGATGGCGGCGATGAGACGATTACCGGGCTCTACTGCTACGGTCACACCTACATCGACGGCGAATTGATGGATCGCCTGCCCGGGCTGAAAGTGATTTCGAATCACGGCGTGGGTGTTGACCACATCGAATTAGCTGCCGCCAGCGCCCGGGGCATCCCGGTTGGCAACACGCCAGCGGTGCTCGATGGCGCGGTCGCCGACATGGCATTTGCGCTCCTCCTTGCTGCTGCCCGACGGCTGGTCGAAGGGGATCGCTACGCGCGCCATCCCGACGTGACCGAGTTTGCGCCAGCCGAGCGTCACGGCCGCGACTTTTACGGTTCGACCTTGGGAATCCTCGGGCTGGGGAATATCGGCTACCAGATCGCCCGCCGGGCGATCGGCTTTGACATGCGGATTCTGTACCACAACCGCCGGCCGAGACAGGACGTAGCCAGCAAGGTCGGCGCCGAGTGGGTGCCACTGGATCATCTCTTGTCTGAATGTGATTTTGTGGTGGTGATCGTGCCGCTGTCGCCTCAGACGCGCAACCTGATTGGGCGGCGCGAGTTAGCGCTGATGAAACCGACAGCCACGCTGGTTAATGTGGCTCGGGGCGGAGTCGTCGATACCGCGGCACTTACCGATGCGCTGCAGGCGAAACAGATCTATGCGGCGGCGCTCGATGTGACGGAGCCGGAACCGCTGCCGCGTGATCACCCCTTGTTGACGCTGGACAACGTCACACTGACACCCCATTTGGGCAGTGCTACCGTGCAAACCCGCCGGCGGATGGCGGAACTCTCGGTTGAAAACTTGTTAGCGGGCCTTGATGGTCGGCCACTCACCTGCCGAATCGCTTGAGCTGTTGCGAGCGCTTGTGGTCTGATCCGCCGTTAGGCAGTGGTCACGAAAACCGCCGCGCCGGGCTGGTGAAAGACCACTTGCTCGTCTTCGATCGCGACGGATTGAGCGTGAGTGGCGTAATGCGGATCGCCGCTTTGCATTCGAAGCGTGGCCCCCGTGGGCAACGGTAGTCGTTGCTGATCCCCAAGAGCCACAAGCAAGTGATAGTGGCCTCGGTGCAAGCTCAGTCCCCGGTCGCCATGCACCCTGATTTCGCACTCATCCGGAAGCTCGCAGCGCAGTCGGAGCAGGTCGCGATACCAGTTCAACATTTCGCGGTGCGGCGGCTGTTGTGTCTCGTCCCAGTTCAGCTTGCTGCGCTGAAACGTCGCTGGATCTTGCGGATCCGGAACTTCGCCCTGGAAGTGTGCAAACTTCTGGAACTCCCGCTTGCGGCCCTCGCTCACCGCCTTGCCAAGTTCCTCCGAATGATCGGTGAAGAACTGGAAGGGCGAGCTGGCAGCCCATTCCTGACCCATAAACAGCAGCGGGACCTTGGGTGAAAACAGCAAGAGTGCTGAGACCGCGCGATACAAGTCCAGTGGGATTTGATGATGCAGCCGCTCACCCTTGGCGCGATTGCCGATCTGATCGTGGTTTTGAATGCAGTGCACGAAGCATTCGTGTGGAATCCCTTGTGGATCAGTGCCGCGTGGTTGGCCATCGTGTCGCGAGGTTTGTCCGGCGTAATACCAGCCTTGCTGCAGCGACACTGCGAGGTCTTGTGCCGTGGTCCCGATATAGTCCTCAAAATAGCCGTCGGTATCGCCCGCCGTGAGGTTGCGAATCTGATGGTGAAAATCATCTGCCCAGATTGCATCAAGCCCGTAGCCACTGGATTCGAGCGGACGGACGAGGACGTCAAGGTTGCGGCAGTCCTCGGCAATCAAATATCGCCTCCGTCCCGGCATTGCATGCACGACGGAGACAAGCTCTGCGAGAAAGTGCATGTCGCTGTCATCCTGCAGCGCGTGCGTCGCGTCCAGCCGTAACCCATCGATGTGAAACTCGTTAAACCAGTAGAGGGCGTTGTCGATGAAGAACCCGCGAGCGCCGGCGGCATGTTCGTCATCGAGATTGATCCCCTGGCCCCACGGGGAACTGTGCTTGTCGGTGAAGAAGCGGCCAAACGCCGCCGCGTACGCACCGTCGGGACCGAAGTGGTTGTAGATCACATCCAGATAGACAGCCATTCCGAGTTGATGGGCTGCG
>CALELC010000327.1 GCA_937904535.1 uncultured Planctomycetaceae bacterium | reverse complement strand
ATTCGCGCCGATCTCGACCGTTCCGCCTTGGCTCGGCGTGCCGACGGCGGTGACCGAAATCGTCTGACCCGAGGCCGTGGGGGTGTCATTGGAGAGCACGTTGAACGTCGCCAGCGCCGCGTCTTCAGTGACCGTGTACGCGTCGTTGGTCGCCGTCGGTTTGGCAGCCGAAGCGTCGGTAACGGTAACGCTAACGGTGGCAGTCTTGGCCACTCCCGTGTTGTCGGTGACGACGTACGTAAACGTCTCGGTACCGACAAAGTTCGCTGCCGGTTGGTAGCGCACTTGGTTGTTGACGATCGAAACGGTACCCCCGTTAGACGGCGTCCCGAGCGACGTCAGCGTCAGAGTGCCGGTGGAGCCGGTGGCAAACGTATCGTTGGCCAGCACATTAAGGTTTTGTGCCGCGGCGCCCTTGGAGACCGTGTAGGTGTCGTTGGCAGCGGTAAAGCGGGCACCGATCCGCAGCTCGGCCCGTCCAAAGGTGATCAACTCATCGGGAACGGCGGTGTCTTCGTTGAACAGCAAGAAGTCATTTCCATTGACATCTGCCGACTCCGTGATGAAGGTTGCTGTTCCGGCAGCGACGGCTCGCATGCGCACGGTGGCGATTAGCCCTTCATCTTCATTCGACGCAGCCAACGTATTGGCAACCGCCCCGAGTTCATCGATCAGCCCGTTGGCGAATGTCCCCGAGTTAATGTTTGCTCCGAAGTCGGGACCAAAATCGATGGGTGTCCCGGTCACGGGAGTGACGAGCGCGGAATCAAACAAGATGTCGACATAGGCGGCAAAAATGCCGGCCCGATCAAGCACGCCGCGCAAGTCGCTGGCGTAGAAGTGCAGCAAGAACTCTTGGTTCGGATCGATCTGCGTGATCACGTTGCCTTGCAAGTCCGTGATCTCCAGCCGAGCTGCAGCCATCGGAGCCGCGGCAACGTTGATCGTGAAAGTCTCCGTACGGACATTGCCGGCCACGTCCGTGAGCGTCAGCGTCAGCGACTGAGCCCCCAACTGCGAGGCCGTCGGCGTCCAGCTGATCGCACCGGTCTGCGCGTTGATGGTCGCGCCCGCCGGAGCCGTGGTCAGTGCATAAACCAGCCCCGAACCTTCTTCGGGATGGTTCAAATTGATGTTCAGCGGCACGCCGACATTAGCCGCGGTGGGGAAGTTCTGCACGCGGACCGGCATGGTCGCGTCATAGGTCAGGCTCAGCGCCGGCGAAGCGCTGCTGGTCTGGCCGCCGACCACCTGCCGCGCCGTGATTTGGTAATTCCCATCACCCAGAGCAGCGAGATTCGTGGTCGTGACCGATGCGGTGGTGCCTTGAGCGGTACCGCGTCCGATTTCCACGGAGCCCGCGTAGATGATCACCTCAGCTCCGCTTTGAACGCCAGCGACATTGAACGTCAGCGAGCCCGACCGCGTGATGTTGTCGCTGTTGCTGGTGCCCGAATCACTGGCCGCTGCCAGGTCGACGCTCGTCGGCGCGGCAACGGTCTGCTGTGGGTTAGCAAAGTTAAAGGTCACTCGCTGCGTATCACTCTGCCCGCTGATCGTGCCCGCCACGCCCGCTGCGGGGCGCACACCGACCGTGACGACGGCCGGACCGACAAAGCCGGCCGACGGCGTGACGGTGACCAAACCGGTGGTCGGATTGACCGTAGCGGTTACGCCATTGGTCGACGTCGAGGCAAAGTACTCGACCGCATCGCCTTCGACGTCAACGCTGCTGAGTTGCAAGGTCGCGGGCTGGTCGTTCGGGACGGAGCCCGGCGCCGGGATGTCCTGCAGGTACGGAGCGGAATTGCTACCGGTTCCGCTGTCGGCACCGACCGTGACCGTGATCTCTTCGGTATAGGTGCTGCCGTCGGCATTGGTGGCGGTGAACTTGACCGTCGTGGTTCCGGTTTGGTTGCCCTTAGCCTTGAGCATCACAACGGAGTTTTCCGTGTCTTCAAACACGGTCATCGACTCAATCACGATGTCGATCAGCGGTCGGTCGCTCGCGTTCGTACCGCGGTCGGCCGCATCCGCAATTTCACTGATCGCCTCGCGGACCTTTTCACCCTCGACCAATTGGCCGAATACCGAGTGATTGTAGTCGAGCGTCCGCTGTGGCCCTTCGGTGATGAAGAACTGCGAGTTGTTGGTGTCGTCGCTCGACTTGGCAAATGACAGCACCCCGGTGCGGTTGTGCTGCAGGTCTGGGTGGAACTGATCGTCAAAGTTGCCCAGGGGCGAACCACCGGTGCCCGTGCCCGTGGGGTCACCGCCCTGGATCACAAAGTTATCGATGATGCGGTGGAAAATCGTGTCGTCGTAGAACCCGGACTGAGCCAGTTCGATCACACGCCCCGCAGCGCGCGGAGCCCGATCCTCGAACAGTTCGAAGACCATGTCACCGTAACCGGCAACGCGCATCCGAATGCTGCGATTGCCCGATAGCACGACCGCTTCCAATAGTGAAGGATCGGCCACTTCGACCGTGATCGTGACCGGCCCGCCGCCGGGGTTGTAAGCATCGACCGGGACGTGCAGCGGCGAACCGATGGCGACATTCTGATTGCCGATTGGAGCAAAGCTGGGGCTGCTCGACTGCGGAATCGCCACCCCGCTCCGCTGGCTCAACTCGCTCAGCGTCTGCACACCGGTCACGCGGGTGCCATCGGCAAACACCCAAGTCGGGAAGACCTCGATGTCGTTTGCCTCACCGATTTCGTTGAGCGTGCGG
>CALELC010000326.1 GCA_937904535.1 uncultured Planctomycetaceae bacterium | reverse complement strand
ATCGCTGTCATGACTGCTGCGGGGATCAGCAAGGGTGGTTGCTGCTCTATGACCACCGCGGCAATCCGACGGTGGCGCGCGATTTGGCGGTCGATCCCCTAAAGAGCGGGGATGATCGGCGTGCTTTATTTGCGCGGCTGCGGCTGGGCATGCCAGGAACGCCGCACCCAGGCAGCCCCACACTCACTGATGAACAGCTTGCCTACTTGGTGGAATACTGCTTGTCACTAGCGAAACCGAAGCGGGAGCTGACCAACTTTGAGCGTGCCACGGAATTGAATCGGCAGGTCCTGCACGCCCAGCAGCAGGCGCTGGCAGAGCGAGGGATCCAGTAGGGGAGGAACGCGACGCCGTTACGCCGGATTTCGACGGTTAACGCCAGCGATTTACCAGTGGGAAATTATGCACCGGTGATGCTAGACTAGTGGGCCGCGAGCCATTCCTCCGCCAATCTCCCCTGCCAACCCTGCGCGCACGCCGATGAGTACCCTTTGGGTCGCCTTGTTATCGATTGCTGGATTCTTGGTTGCCTATCACACCTACGGTCGGTGGATTGCCCGGAAATTATTCCAGGTCGACGCAGCGGCGCTGGTACCCAGTCAGGAGCTTCGCGATGACGTCGACTACGTGCCCACGCGGAAGTCAGTGATTTTCGGGCACCACTTCACCAGCATCGCCGGCACGGGACCGATCGTAGGGCCAGCGGTTGCGGTGTTGTGGGGCTGGCTGCCGGCTGTCCTGTGGGTGGTCTTCGGATCGATTTTCATCGGCGCGGTGCATGACCTCTCCGCCTTGATCATCTCACTCCGATCACGGGGCGAGACGATTGGACAGTGGGCCGGTCGTTTGATTTCTCCGCGAGCCAAATTGATCTTTTTGTTGGTACTGGCGCTGGCGTTATCGATTGTTCTGGCGATCTTCGGCTTGGTCATCGCCAACGTGTTCGCACTTTATCCCGAAGCGGTTCTGAGTGTCTGGATCGGGATGCCCGTGGCGATCGCGATTGGTTGGTGGGTTTACCGTCGCGGCGGCGGACTGCTGGTTCCGAGCTTCCTGGGTTTGGCGGTGTTGTATGTCGCCGTATACGTTGGCGCTTACCATTTGCCGCTGAGCCTCGAACAGGTATTGCCGGCAGATTCGTTGTGGTTGACGCCGGTTGTCGTGTGGACCGTACTGTTGCTGTTGTATGCGGCAGCAGCATCGGTCCTACCGGTGTGGTTGTTGTTGCAGCCCCGCGATTACATCAATAGCCATCAGTTGTTTGTGGCACTGGCGCTCTTGGTCGCTGGGCTCACGGTCGCCGCCGTCAGTGGGAAAGCGGATGTCGCCGCGGCGGCCCCGGCGATTGCTGCTGACATTCCAGCCGATGCGCCACCGATGTTGCCCTTTTTGTTCATCACGATTGCCTGCGGGGCGGTGAGTGGTTTTCACTGTTTAGTCAGTTCAGGGACAACCAGTAAGCAGTTATCCAATGAGCTCGACGCTCAAGCCGTTGGTTACGGCGGAATGCTGCTCGAAGGTGCGCTGGCGGTGTTGGTGATTCTGGCCTGCTGTGCCGGGGTGGGGATGGGGCGGATTGATAAGTCGGTCGATGCGCTGGGCAACATCCAATACGCTCAGGTGCAGTCACCGGAAGGCCAGCAGCGAGCGGCGTGGACCGCGTACTATCGACCGACGGAAGCCGATGGCACAGCCGGTGGCTGGAAAGCTTACACGCTCAAACGCCAACTCGGCGCCTTCATCGATGGCGGTGCCAACTTCCTCTCGACGATTGGAATGCCGCTGAAGATGGGCATTGCGATCATGGCGGTGCTCGTCGCGAGTTTCGCTGCGACGACCCTCGACACCGCGGCCCGGCTGAACCGCTACGTGCTTCAAGAGTTGGCCTCTGCTGTGCGCTTTCGGCCCATGGAAAATTACGTCGTCGCTACCTGCATTGCGGTTGGTGTCAGCGGAGCCATCGCGCTCTTGGCGGGGGAGCGGCCGGGAACTGGAGGGTTGATTCTGTGGCCGCTGTTTGGTGCCACCAACCAATTGCTGGCGGGCCTGGCACTGATGGTGGCAACGTTTTATCTCGCTCGTCGCAGCAGGACCGTTGCCGTGGTAGCTTTGCCGATGATGTTCATGCTGGTCACGCCCGCTTGGGCGATGACCTATGACCTGATCAACAACTGGATTCCGCAGCGGAATTACATCTTGATCACCTTCGGCTGTGCGATTCTCGCACTGCAGGCTTGGATGACGATCGAGGCGATTTTGATCTATCGCAAGATTTACGGGGTTCAAGAAACGCCGGCGAAACTGCCGGTGCAGCGCGTGCGATCGACCGAGACGCAACTCGAGGATGAACCCGAACCGGCAACGGTTGCCTAAGCAGAAGCTGGAGCTAAGGCTCCACCGGTTTCGAGGTTCGATGACCGCGACGGGCCAGTAGCAGATGCGCTGCGTCGTACACCGCGTGTGCGGCAATCGGGATCAGCAGGTTGCCGGAGACGATAACCATGGCACCGAGGTACATCCCGATCAACGTTGCCAGCACGATGTAAGTCGGCGTGACCGGATGCATCAGGCCGAACGCCAGCGAGCTGGCGACCAAGCCGATCCCGATGGTGAGTGGCGTCGCCGTGTCCAGCGATCCGATCAGCCAGCCCATCAACCAGCCGCGGACCAAGAGTTCTTCACCCACACCGGCGGCGATTGAAATCGCGATCAGCTCAGCGGGACTCAGACGCAGCAGGGCCGCCACCACGGGCAACTGATCGAGCTCCCGTAGCTCGCGAAACGGTGCCCAGTCGATCCGCTCAATCAATTCCACCGCGGCCAGCATCGGCATCGCCGCCAGCGATCCCCACAACAGAGAACTCAGGATCAACCAACTATTTTCCGCGCTCAGCACCGGCAGCCACTGCCGTACATCCACGCTCAACAACCAGCCCAACAGTAAAGCGATGAAGCCCATTCCTAGTTCTACGGTGATCGCGGTGACAAACACCGAGTCGGCCTGAGCATCGGATTCGGACATACCTGAGAGCGCCTGGGTGCCTGGTCGATTGAGCGGTCGCGGGGAAGGCTATAGATTGACGTGTATGAACGTCGAGGAAAACCGGTTGTCACCTCCGCAATTGCTGAAGATTACCAAAGCGCTGGCCGATCCCCAGCGGTTTGCGATTCTGGAGCGAATCGCGGCTGAGCCGGAAGTCGCTTGCAAACAGCTCGTCGCTGAGTTTCCGATCACGCAGGCGACGATTTCGCATCACCTCAAAGAGCTGGTTGCGGCCGATTTGATTGCCTCGCGTCGCATCGGCCAATGTGCGATGTTGTCGCGCCGCGAAGACGTGCTCAGCGAATACCTCTCGCAGCTCAACCACAAGCTGCTGCCACCGCTCAATGGCCAATCCTGCAATTGCTCGGAAAGGCGATCTTGGGAACGATGATTTTGCCGCTCCTCACCGCAGGCAGGGGCTAGCCGATGCCACAGTGTTTGGTCAGCTTCGGGTCTAACTTGGGTACCCGTCAATCGTTGCTTGCTGCTGCCGTTGCGGAGTTGTCGCAGATTGCGGCCGTTGAGAACTTTCGCGTCAGCCGTCTCTATGAGTCACCGCCGATCGGTGGGCCGAGCGGGCAAGATCCCTTTCTCAACGGGGTCGCGGCGTTTGATACCGACGCTCGAGCGGTGCAAGTGCTCGGTTGGCTTCAAGATCTCGAGAATCGCTTGGGACGCCGCCGCGAAAAACGCTGGGGAGCGCGGAGCATCGACCTGGACGTGGTGCTGCATGGAAACTTGATCGGTGGTTCGAGCGACCTGACCGTGCCTCACCCGCGTTACACGGCCCGACGGTTTGTGCTGTTGCCGGCCTGTGACGTGGCG